>JAVFAQ010000001.1:0-35070 GCA_034002325.1 Flavobacteriales bacterium
TGGAGCACCTGCACCTGCGTTTCCGCGACCATCGATCGGCCTTGGAACTGGCCGGGTACAGCCCGGCCATGCGCATGGCCGGCCGCTTCGGCAGCGAACTCAACGAAGTGTCCCTGGACGGCGACCTGGCCCTGCACCACTGGGACCAGGGCGCGAAACGGGTGCTGGCCGACCGCCGGGCCCACCTGCGGCTGGACATGGCCTTCGGCGGGGCCGACGGCGCCTTCCGCATCACCCGCGGCGAGGTGGACCCCGGCCGCATGCCCCTGGCCGTCACCGTCGACCTCACGCCCACCGCCACCGGCCACCACCTGGAACTGCGGGCCAACGGTTTCGGTGTGGCGGTGGACAAGGCCCTGGCCCTGCTGCCCGACGCCTTCACCGCCCGCACCCGCGCCTACGACCTGGGCGGCACCGCCGATGTGGCCCTCTCCTACGTGGGGCCCGTGGAAGCCCCCGGCCCCGCATTCGCCATCGGCGCGCGCCTCACCAACGGCCGCATGAAGGAGCGCACCACCGGCACGGTGCTCAAGGACATCCAAGGTGAACTCGCCCTGGACCTCACCCCCGAGGGCGTGCCCGCCCGGCTCACCGTGAAGAACTTCTCCGCCCGCACCGGCAACGGCGAGGTGGGCGGCGATTGGGAGAGCACCGGCCTGGTGAACGCACCGGTGAAGGCCCGCCTGCGCATGGACATGGACCTGGCCGACCTGATGCACCTGGCCCGGGCGGACACCCTGGCGCAGGTGAGCGGCCGCGTGGTGGCCAACGCCTCGGTGGAAGGCCGGCTGCGCTCCATGGCCGACTTCCGCGCCAGCGACCTGCAGGCCCTGCGCATCCAGGGGCAGGCCGCCCTGCGCAACGCCACCATGAAGGTGAAGGGCATGCGCCACCGCGTGGAGGCCATGGACGCCGACCTGGCGCTGACCGGCAACGATGCCACCGTACACGGCCTCAAGGGCACCGTGCAGGGCAGCACCCTGGAGCTGCGCGGTACCCTGCGCAACCTCATGCCCTTCCTGCTGTTCGACGGGCAGCAGCTCGCCATCGACGCCGATGCCACATCGCGCCACATCGACCTGGGCACCCTGCTGAGCCGCACACCGGCCGGCCGCGCCGACGAGAAGGACTACGCCCTGACGCTGCCCGCCAGCATCGCCCTGGACCTGCGCGCCCGGGTGGACAAGCTCACCTTCGAGGACTTCACCGCCACCGACATCCGCGGCACCCTGCACATGCACGACCGCGTGATGCGCGTGGCCCCCGTATCGCTCAACACCGCCGGCGGTGCCGTGCTGGGCCGGCTCGACCTCGATGCCCGCAGCGCGCCCGGCGCCGCCCACCGCCTGGCCATCGACGCCGACTTCCACGGCATCGACGTGCAGCAGCTCTTCCGCGGCTTCCAGGATTTCGGCCAGGACTTCATCGGCCACCGCCACCTCAGCGGCACCTCCCGCGCCCATGTGGAATTCCGGGCCCCCCTCGCGCCGGACATGACCATCGACCGGCAACAGCTCACCTGCGTGTTCGACATCGGCATCGACAACGGCGCCATCCAAGGCCACCAGCCCCTGATGGACGTGGCCGAGCACCTGCGGAAGAACAAATTGGTATCGCCCTTCGTGGACACCGGCGAGCTGGAACGCCGCCTCGCCGATGTGCGCTTCGCCCGCTTGGAGAACCGCGTGGAGATCCGCCATGGCGCGGTACACATCCCCGAAATGAGCGTGCGCAGCAACGCGCTGGACATCGGCCTGAGCGGCACCCACTGGTTCGACGGCCGCATCGACCACCACTTGGACTTCCGGTTGAGCGACCTCTTCCGCATGGGCAAGCCGCAGCGTGATGAGTTCGGGCCCATCGTGGACGACGGCACCGGCATGCGCGTGTTCCTGCACATGTACGGCACCACCGCCGATCCGCAGTTCGCCAACGATGGCGCCATGGCCGCCGCCCGCCGCAAGCAGCAGTTCCGGCAGGAGAAGCAGGTGCTGCGTGACATCGTGCGCGAGGACCTGGGCCTGTTCCGGGGCAG
Organism: Flavobacteriales bacterium; assembly: GCA_034002325.1. Taxonomy (GTDB): domain Bacteria; phylum Bacteroidota; class Bacteroidia; order Flavobacteriales_F; family PHOS-HE28; genus PHOS-HE28. The sequence continues at coordinate 2,036 of JAVFAQ010000001.1, forward strand.
GGGAGCGCCGGACGATGCGCCGGCCACGGCCGGCACCGGCGCCACGCCACCGCCCGCCACGCCCCGGTTCCAGGTGGAGTGGGAGGCCGACAGCGCCACGGTGAAGGCCGGTGACGACCGCGCCAAGCCGCGCAAGGGCAACTGGTGGCGCGAGCGCGACAAAGCCCCCGAGGAGCAGGTGCGGTTCAAGGTGGAGGATTAGGCTACACGCCTCAGGGCTGGACCACCAAGCGAGCACTGTGCGGCACCCTGCCCATGCCCTGCAGCTCCACCACATACACGCCAGGGGCCAGCTCACGCGTATCCCATACGCGCTGCCCTTGTTCCCCTGCGGCCTTCAACTGGTGCAGCACACGCCCACCCGCATCACGCACCACCAAAGTCACTTCACCGTTATACCCAGGGAGGTGATAGTTCATGGCCACCCAATGGCTGGCGGGGTTGGGGTGCAGGCGCAGAGCGGGCGGCTTGGACGGCGGTGCCTCCTGCACCTGGGTGGGACTGTCCTTCTCCACCAGCAAACGGCTCACAAAACGCTGGGTGGGATCGGTGATCTCCCCATCGCCATAGCCTACATATTGCCCACAGATGTAGATCGCGGAAGTGTCCGCGTTGGGCAATACATCGACGATCGTGGAGGACGTGATGCTCCCATCCACAAAGTTGCCCATCCAATTCCCGGCAAAGGCCGGTAACAATTGGCCCGTGCTATCGATCATGCAGAGGCCATGCCGGGGCTCGCCGTTGACATACTTGAAATCACCTGTGACCAATAGACCCCCCTCTGCCCATGGCATGACCCGGTAGACATACGGGCCAAAAGGCGCGGTCAGCCCTTCGCCCGAAGCGAATTGAGGGATCGTGAAAGCGGGGTCCAAGCTGCCATCCGGCATGAAACGCGCCAGCCCCAAGGTGTCATTGGGCGCTGCGCTGCGCCGAAAGTTCCCACCGGCATATACGCGGCCATCGGGAAGCGGTAGGAAGGTGCGAGCATCGCCGATGAACACCCCGGTGCGGAAGGTGGTGTCGGGAATGCCCAAGGAATCGGTACGGAAGATCCAGTCCACGGCATGGTCCTCGAAGGTGGTGCAGGTGCTGGTGCAGATGAAGCCGCCTTGGTATGGTCCGGGCGGCAGTTCCTGAATGTGGCCCACCCAGCAGTGGTTCCCCTTGCGGTGGATGCGGGTAGTATCCAGGTAGCCCTCATTGCTGAACCAGATCAGGTTGTGCCGTCCTATGAAGCCCCGTGTACTATCGCTGAGGAAGTGCTGCCCGGTCATCAGGATCCGGCCATCGGGGTAGGCATGATAGTCGCCATTGAAGTGGTTGGAGAAGTACGGCCCCGAGTTCATGTGGATGAACGTTGGGTCCAACAGGCCCTCCGGGTCCAACCGCCTAACCAGGCCGGTACTCACATAGAATCGATCCGCCCAAGGCGTGATCCGATGGCCTCCATGTCCGTGCGGGAACGACGGCACCCGATCACCGTCCAGATCGATCAATGCCAAGTATCGTTCTGGAACGGTGATCTCATCTTCGAGAAACCGGACGATTCCGGATAGAAGAATCTCTCCTGTGGAAAGGAAGGCCATGGAATTCACGTTCCTCATGGTTATGCTGGTCCGGAAGGCCGTATCCAGCCGGAAGTTCCATTGGCCCAATGCCACGGTGGCCACCAACAAGGCGGCCACCGTGTGCATCGTTCTACTCAGGAGGGCGCTCATCAGGGCTGTACCACCAAGCGCTCGGTATATTCAAGGTGGCCTTCCCGCCGGAGCTCCACCGTATAGATACCGGGGGCGAGGCTTCGGGTATCCCATACGCGCTGGCCTTCTTGGCCAGCGGCTGTCAATTGCCCGAATAATCGGCCTTGGGCATCGCGCACCACCAAATTTACGGCACCCGTATGTCCGGGCAACAGGTAGCTTATGGCCACCCAACTTTGGGCGGGGTTCGGGTGTAATTGTAGGGCAGGCGGGGCGGCCGGGGGCGCTTCCTTCCGGGGGTGGTGCCGCTTAGGGCCGGCCTCACCGCCGCCGGTATAAGGTGCCCGGCAATGGCCATACGCGGCGCAGAGCAAGTTGCCGGCCCAGACAGAGGGGCGGTCGTAATGATCGCCCACCAAGGCGATCAACGTCTGCACCTCGGTACTATCCAACTGGTAGGCATCGCGTTCATCGTTCGCGGCCGCCAGCAATACGCCGATGTAATCGGCCATGCGGCCGCGCTCGGCCTCCTCATGGGCGCGCAGGGGCCGCTCCTGCGCCATGGCCTGCACCACGGCGAGGGCACCGGCATGGTCTTCCATGTTCATCGATCCTCCGCAGTGACCCCGAATTCGGGATCCTGCGATCTCAACCTCGTGCTTCCCGGTCATATCATGGTGGTCCATGCCCACCAAGGTAGGAATGTGGCCGTTGGCATCGTACCCGTATTCGCTCTTGTGGCGCTCGGGCACGATCGGAGATGTTCACTGGAGCGCAGGGTCCACTTCGTGAAACCCGGCGGAGGCTTGTGCGCGGTGGGCGATCAGCGGCCATGCTGTATGAGATCAAGCGGCCACCCGGTGGCGTTGCGGATCATGCGCCCTGGGCCGCGCCCTACCCCCGCATTCCCGATCTTCACGCCCCCCGATGGACCTCTATTCGCGCAAACAACGTTGGAAGTTGGTGCTGGCCGTGGTGGCCATGGTCATCGTGGGCGCATCGCTGTACTACAGCAACCATATCGTGGAGGAGGTGCGCGAGAGCGAGCGGCGGAAGGTGCGCCTCTGGGCGGAAGCCGTTCAGAACCGCGCCGAGCTGGTGAACTATACCGAGCGTCTCTTCCAGCGCCTGCGCGAGGAGGAGCGCAAGAAGGTGCGCCTCTTCGCCGAGGCCCAGATGCGCTTGGTGAGCGGCAACGATGCCGACCTCACCTTCTACCTGAGCGTGATCACCGACAACACCACCATCCCGGTGATCATCGCCGATGCCCACGGCGCGGTGAAGTTCCACCGCAACCTGGACGAGGAGGTGGTGCAGGACACCGCCCTGTTGCGCCAGGAGCTCGATGCCATGGCCGCCATGCACACCCCGATCCCCATCGCCGTGCATGACCAGCGGCAATACCTGCACTACAAGGATTCCAAGGTGGTGACCGAGCTGCAGGAAGTGATGGACGGGATCATCCGCTCGTTCATCTCCGAAACGGTGATGAGCGCCGCCGCGGTGCCCGTGGTGCTCACCGACAGCACGCGCCGCCGGGTGATCGAGCACGGCCACATCGACCCGGAGGTCGCCCGGGACAGCATCGCCATGCGGCTGCGCATCGCCGCCATGGAGAAGGCCGTCCCGCCCATCGCCATCGACCTGCCCGGCCAGGGGCGCCACTACATCTTCCACGAGGAGAGCCTGGTGATCACGCGCCTGCGCTACTTCCCCTACGTGCAGCTGATCATCCTGGGCCTGTTCCTGATCGTGGCCTACGCGCTGTTCAGCATCTTCCGCAACGCCGAGCAGAACCAGGTGTGGGTGGGCATGGCCAAGGAAACGGCCCACCAGCTGGGCACCCCCTTGAGCTCGCTCATGGCCTGGATGGAACTGCTCAAGGAGCAGGGGGTGGACCCCGGCGCCATGCAGGAGATGCGCAAGGACGTGGACCGGCTGGGGGTGATCACCGAGCGCTTCAGCAAGATCGGCTCCGCGCCGGACCTGGTGCCCGAGAAGCTGTACCACGTGTTGCGCGCCACGGTGCTCTACCTGCGGCCGCGGCTGCCGGCCCAGGCGCAGATCGAGGTGGAGCCGCCGCCGGACACCGAGCTCACCGTGCCCCTGAACCGGGCCCTGTTCAGCTGGGTGGTGGAGAACCTGATCCGCAACGCCGTGGACGCCATGGAGGGCACCGGCCGCATCACCCTCACGGTGGTGCCCGAAGGCAGCGAGGTACACATCGACGTGGCCGATACCGGCAAGGGCATCCCGACCTCGCAGCACAAGACCGTGTTCCGACCGGGCTTCACCACCAAGAAGCGCGGCTGGGGCCTGGGGCTCTCGCTCACCAAGCGCATCATCGAGCAGTACCACGACGGCCGCATCTTCGTGAAGCGCAGCGTGCCCGGCCACGGCACTACCTTCCGGATCACCTTGAAGCAAGGTGTGCTGCACCGGGCCCTGGTGAAGGAGGGCGAGTGACCGGCCGGCCGCGACCGGGCACCGCCCTGCCGACCTTTGCCCCGTGATCCCCGAACGCCATGCCCGGCCTCTACCTCCACATCCCCTTCTGCCGCCGGGCCTGCACCTATTGCGATTTCCATTTCAGCACTTCGGAGAAGGGCCGGGAGGCGTTGTTGGACGCCATGGCCCACGAGATGCGTGCGCGGGCCGGCGAGGCCAACGGTGGACCGGTGGCCACCATCTACTTCGGGGGCGGCACGCCCAGCTTGCTGGCACCGGAAGGCATCGCAGCGTTCATGCAGCAGGCCGGGGCGCTCTTCCCGGTGGAGGCCGATGCGGAAGTGACCCTGGAGGCCAATCCGGACGATGTGACCGCCGATCGCCTCACGGCATGGCGTGAAGCGGGCATCACCCGGATCAGCCTCGGCACGCAGAGCTTCCGCGATGACCGCTTGAAGTGGATGGGCCGCGCCCACGATGCACGGCAGGCCTTGGCCAGCATCGGCCTGATCGCCAACGCCGGGTTCACCAGCTGGACCATCGACCTGATCTACGGCCTGCCCGGCATGTCGCTCATCGAATGGGACGAGCAGCTCACCATCGCGCTGGACCAAGGCCTGCCGCACCTCAGCGCCTACTGCCTCACCGTGGAGCCGCGCACGGCCCTGGCCCATCAGGTGCGGCAGCGCATGGTGGCCATGCCCGGCGACGCGGACCAGAGCGCGCAGTTCGACCGGCTGATGGAGCGCATGGAGCGGGCCGGGCTGGACCATTACGAGATCAGCAACTTCGGCCGGCCCGGCCATTGGTCGCGCCACAACACCAGCTATTGGGAGGGCGTGCCCTACATCGGCATCGGGCCGTCGGCGCACTCCTTCGATGGCCGCACGCGCCGCTGGAACGTGGCGAACAACGCCCGCTACACCCGCTCCCTCGCCGACGGCACGCCGTACTGGGAAAGCGAGACGCTCACGCCCGCGCAGCGCACCAACGAGCGCCTGATGACCGGCCTGCGCACCACACGCGGGGTGGACGTGGCGGCCTTGGAGCGTGATGCCCTGCGCATCAACGCGGGCGCCTTCCGCCGCCATGTGGAGCGCGGCCAGCTCACGTTGGCCGAAGGGCGGTTAGCTTTGACCAGGGCGGGGCGCCATTTCGCGGACCGGATCGCCTCGGACCTGTTCGTCACCGACGATGATCGCTGAGATCACCCACCATGGCCGCCGGTTCCGCGTGGACCTGGCGCGCCCCATCAGCCTGGCCCACCCCCTGCACGACGGCCCCGGGCAACTGCGGGCCTGGTGGGTGGACCCCGTGCGCATGGAGCCCGTGCAGGCCGACGGCAAGACCTACGCCGTGCGGGCCGGCGCACCGGTGAACTTCCGGAACATCGTCTTCAACCCGCACGGCCATGGCACCCACACCGAGAGCGTGGGCCACATCACCCCGGAGGTGCATCCCGTGGGCGGCCTGCTCAAGCGCTACTTCTTCATCGCCCAGGTGGTGAGCGTGCGTCCCGGCGAGCGCCGCCGCAGCGACGGCCGCACCGACGCGATCATCAGCCTGGAACAACTACGACAAACCGTGTCGGACCACCCCCCCGAGGCCCTGGTGGTGCGCACCCTGCCGCACGCCCACCGCGGTGACCACGATTGGAGCGGCACCAACCCGCCCTACCTGGAGAGCACCGCCTGCGCCTGGCTGCGCAGCATCGGCGTGAAGCATTTGCTGGTGGACCTGCCCAGCGTGGACCGCGAGGAGGACGACGGCGCATTGGCCGCGCACCACGCCTTCTGGGACCACCCGCACACGGTGGACCTGGACCGGACCATCACCGAGCTGGTCCACGTGCCCGCCGAGGTGCGCGACGGCGACCACTTGCTGGAGCTGCAGCTGCCGCACTTCATGAACGACGCCGCCCCCAGCCGCCCCGTGCTCTACGCGCTGCTGCCTTGAGGCGGTGGCGGGGTGCGAAGCGACCCGGACCCGGAAGCCCCGCTCACTCCTTGGTCACCGTCGCCGCCAGGTATTCCCGGTTCAACCGGGCGATGTGCTCCAGGCTGATCCCCTTGGGGCATTCCACCTCGCAGGCGCCGATGCTGCTGCAATTGCCGAAGCCCTCCTTGTCCATCTGCTCCACCATGGCCAGGGCACGGCGCTTGGCCTCGGGGCGGCCCTGGGGCAGCAGGGAAAGCTGGCTCACCTTGGCGGCGGTGAACAGCATGGCGCTGCCGTTGGGGCAGCTGGCCACGCAGGCACCGCAACCGATGCAGGTGGCGGCGTCGAAGGCGGTGTCGGCATCGTCCTTCGGGATGGGCAGCGCGTTGCCGTCCACCAGGTTGCCGCTGGTGTTCACGCTCACGAAGCCGCCTGCCGCTTGGATGCGGTCGAAGGCGCCGCGATGCACCGCAAGGTCCTTGATCACCGGGAAGGCCGCGCTGCGGAAGGGTTCCACGTAGATGGTGTCGCCGTCCTTGAACTTGCGCATGTGCAGTTGGCAGGTGGTGATGCCCCGGCCCGGGCCGTGCGCTTCGCCGTTGATGAAGAGACTGCACATGCCGCAGATGCCTTCACGGCAATCGTGGTCGAAGGCGATGGGGTCCTCGCCCTTGCGCACGAGGTCGTCGTTCAGCACGTCGAGCATCTCCAGGAACGACATGTCCTCGGAAACGCCGTCCACCGGGTAATCGACGATCTTGCCTTTGTCGTTGGGGCCGGCCTGGCGCCACACCTTCAATGTCAGCTTCATGTTGCCCTTGTTCCTATCGTTTCGGTAGGTCGACCCATTGGGTCGACGCTACGGGTGCGTTGATGAAAGATCCGGTCGTGGCCTATTTGTATGAACGTTGCGTGAGCTTCACCTCCTCGAACACCAGTGGCTCCTTGTGCAATTCGGCCTTGCCCGCTTCGCCCAGCCACTCCCAGGCGGCCACGTATGCGAAGTTGTCGTCGTCGCGCTTGGCCTCGCCTTTCTGGGGTCCGTCCAGTTCCTGTGATTCCTCGCGGAAATGCCCGCCGCAGCTTTCGTTGCGATGCAGGGCGTCCATGCACATGAGCTCGCCCAGTTCCAGGTAGTCGGCCACGCGACCCGCCTTCTCCAATTCCTGGTTGAACTCGCCCGCCTTGCCCGGCACGCGCACGTTCTTCCAGAAATCTTCGCGCAGGGCGCGGATCTCCTGGATGGCCTCCTGCAAGCCTTGTGCGTTGCGGGCCATGCCGCACTTGTCCCACATGATCTTGCCCAGCGCGCGGTGGAAATCGTCCACCGGCTTGGTGCCCTTGTTGCTGATGAAGTGCTGGATCCGGTCCTTCACCTCCTTCTCGGCGGCCTCGAACTCCGGGCTTGCGGTGTCGATGGGCCCGGTGCGGATGTCGTCCGCCAGGTGATCGCTCACGGTGTAGGGGATCACGAAGTAGCCGTCGGCCAGGCCCTGCATCAACGCTGATGCGCCGAGGCGGTTCGCGCCGTGATCGCTGAAGTTCGCTTCGCCCAGCGCGAAGAGGCCCGGCACGGTGGTCTGCAGGTTGTAGTCCACCCACAGGCCGCCCATGGTATAGTGTACGGCGGGGTAGATCTTCATCGGGTGGTCGTAGGGGTTCTCGCCGACGATGTTCTCGTACATGTCGAAGAGGTTGCCGTACTTCTCGCTCACGATCTTCTTGCCCAGGGCGATCACCTCGTCGGGGCCGGGGTTCTCCAACTTCAGGATGTTGGCCTGCAGTTTCCCGTAGCGCTCGAAGGCGGCGGTGAAGTCGAGGAACACGGCCTCGCCGGTCCTGTTCACGCCGAAGCCCGCATCGCAACGCTCCTTGGCGGCGCGGCTGGCCACGTCGCGCGGCACCAGGTTGCCGAAGGCCGGGTAGCGGCGCTCCAGGTAGTAGTCGCGGTCATCCTCGGGGATGTCGCGGCCCTTCTTGCGTCCCTCTTGGATCGCTTTGGCGTCCTCGATCTTCTTGGGCACCCAGATGCGGCCGTCGTTGCGCAGCGATTCGCTCATCAGCGTGAGCTTGCTCTGGTGCGTGCCGCTCACCGGGATGCACGTGGGGTGGATCTGCGTGTAGCACGGGTTGCCGAAGAAGGCGCCGCGCTTGTGGGCCTTCCACGCGGCGGTGACGTTGCTGCCCATGGCGTTGGTGCTCAGGAAGAACACGTTGCCGTAGCCGCCGGTGCAGAGCAGCACCGCGTGCGCGCCGTGGCGTTCGACCTCTCCGGTGATCAGGTTGCGGGCGATGATGCCGCGCGCCTTGCCGTCCACGATCACCACATCGAGCATCTCGTGGCGGTCGTACATCGCCACCGCGCCCTTGCCCACCTGCCGCATCAGCGCGCTGTACGCGCCGAGCAGCAACTGCTGACCGGTCTGTCCGCGGGCGTAGAACGTGCGGCTCACCTGCACGCCGCCGAAGCTGCGGTTGTCCAGCAGGCCGCCGTAGTCGCGGGCGAAGGGCACGCCTTGGGCCACGCACTGGTCGATGATGTTGGCGCTCACTTCCGCCAGGCGATGCACGTTGGCCTCGCGCGCCCGGTAGTCGCCGCCCTTCACCGTGTCATAGAACAGGCGGTACACGCTGTCGCCGTCGTTCTGGTAGTTCTTCGCGGCGTTGATGCCGCCCTGCGCGGCGATGCTGTGCGCGCGGCGGGCGCTGTCCTGGAAGCAGAAGGCCTTCACGTTGTAGCCCTGTTCGGCCAGGGTGGCGGCGGCGGCCCCACCGGCCAGCCCCGTGCCCACCACGATCACGTCGATGCGGCGCTTGTTGGCCGGGTTCACGATGCGCGAATGGGCCTTGTGGTAGGTCCACTTCTTGTCCAGTGGGCCGGGCGGGATCTTGCTGTCGAGCTTGCTCATGGAATGCGGAATGCGTTACGGGTTGGCGTGTTGCGTGTTGCGTGTTGCCGCGCATCCAACGCGCAACACGTAACCCGTCAACACGCAACGAGAGATGCATCTATGTGCGGCAGAACTCATGCGTTCACGAACATCCACACGGGTATCAAGGCGAAGAAGATGGGCACCACCACGCTGAAGAACACGCCCACGCCCTTGATGAACGGGGTGTACCGCGGGTGGACCAGGCCCAGCGACCGGAAGGCGCTCTGGAAGCCGTGCATCAGATGGAAGGCCAGCACGCCCATGGCCAGCACGTAGAGCACCACGTACCACCACTGGGTGAAGGCGGCGGCCACCACGGTGTACAGGTCCTTGTTGCCGTTGGCGTCGGGGCCCAGGCCGCCCCAGTGCATCGCGTACCAGAAGTGCTTCATGTGCAGCACGATGAACACCAGGATGAGCGTGCCCAGCAGGGCCATGTTGCTGCTGTACCAGCTGCGGTTGGCGCGGGCGTTCTCGCGCACGTAGCGCACCGGGCGGGCGCGGCGGTTCTGCGCGGCCAGCACCAGCCCGTCCACCGCGTGGAACAGGATGCTGAAGTAGAGCAGGTAGCTGATCGCCTTCACCAGCGGGAAGGTGGTCATGAACCGGGCATAGGCGTTGAACTTCAACTGCCCTTCCGGGCTCATGTCCAGCAACTGCAGGTTGCCGGCCAGGTGGGCGATGAGGAAGAGGCAAAGGAAAAGGCCCGTGAGGGCCATCCAGTACTTCTTCACGAGGGAGGAACCGAGTAGTCCTTGACGAGCCATGATCGCGGATTGTCACCGGATTGTCACCGGCGGTGCGACGGCAAAAGTAGCGGTCCCGGACGGGAGGGGGCGGCGCGGCCCGCTTACCGGGCTATTTGGAACAGTTCTGATCTGTGGGCCGGGCCGTGGGCAAGGTCCGTGGGCCGGCAGGGGTGCCCTTCCGGGCGGGATGATGAACTTTACGCCCTGCACCCCCATCCCATGACCGAGCAGACCACCCTGAGCCAGGAGCTCATCGCCCGCCGCAAGGCCGCCGTGCCCAACGGTGTGGGCATGTTCAACAACGCCACCGCCACGGCGGCCCACGGCGCCATCATCATCGATGCCGACGGGCGCGAGCTGATCGACTTCGCCGGCGGCATCGGCGTGGTGAACGCCGGCCACTGCCCGCCGCCCGTGGTGAAGGCCGTGCAGGAGCAGGCGGAGAAGTTCCTGCACGTGAGCTTCAACGTGGCCAGCTACGAACCCTACGTCGCCCTGTGCGAAAAGCTCAACGCGCTGCTGCCGCATGGCGGCAACACCAAGACCATGCTGGTGAGCACCGGTGCCGAGGCGGTGGAGAACGCCGTCAAGATCGCCCGGCAGGCCACCGGCCGCAGCGGGGTGCTCTGCTTCACCGATGCCTTCCACGGCCGCACCCTCATGGCCATGACCCTCACCAGCAAGGTGGGCTACAAGCCCGGGTGCGGCCCCTACGCCCCGGAGGTGTACCGCACGCAGTTCCCCAACTTCTTCCGGTACGGCGCCGGCCGCAGCGAGGCCGAGTTCGTGCGCGATGAACTGCGGCGCCTGGACGAACTGGCCCAGCACACCGTGGACCCCGCCCAGCTGGCCTGCGTGATCATCGAGCTGGTGCAGGGCGAAGGCGGCTTCACCGTGGCGCCCAAGGGGTACGTGGAGGGCCTGCGCACGTGGTGCGACCGCCATGGCGTGCTGCTGATCATCGACGAGATCCAGACCGGCTTCGGGCGCACCGGGGCCTGGGGCGCGCACGCCCACTACGGCATCACGCCCGACCTGAGCACCTGGGCCAAGAGCCTGGGCAGCGGCCTGCCGATCGCCGCCGTGATGGGCCGGGCCGCGATCATGGACCAGGCCGCCCCCAGCAGCATCGGCGGCACCTACATCGGAAGCCCCGTGTGCTGTGCGGCCGCCCTGGCCACCCTGCGGTACATGGAAGAGGTGGACATCAACGCGCGGGGGCGCCACGTGGGCCAGGTGGTGCGCGCGCGCTTCGAGCGGATGAAGGCCCGCCACGCCGGCATCGGCGAGGTGCGCGGCCTGGGCGCCATGATGGCCATGGAGTTCAACGTGGACGGCGACCCCCACCGGCCCGATGCCGACACCTGCACCGCATTGATGGACGCCTGCGCACGCCGCGGCCTGGTGGTGATCTCCGCCGGCACCGGCCGCAACGTGATCCGCGTGCTGGGCCCGCTGGTGATCAGTGACGAGCTGCTCAACAAGGGCCTGGACATCATGGAGGAGGAACTGGACCGGATCGCCGGGTGATGGACCGGTCGTCGGTTGTCCGTGGTCAGTCGTTGGCTGCCGGACAACCGGCAACCGACAACGGACAACCGACCAATGAAGCCTTTCAGCATAGCCGGCATCCAGATGCGCGTGAACGCCTCCTACAGCAACCTGGAGGCGATGAAGCTGAAGCTGGACATCCTGATGACCATGTACCCGTGGGTGGACATGGCGATGTTCAGCGAGCTGTGCGTGCATGGCCCGCTCACCCACCATGCCCTGGAACGCATCGAGGACTTCGAGGAGCCCATGCAGGAGATGGCGCGCAAGCACCGCGTCTGGCTGCTGCCGGGCAGCGTGTTCCACAAGGTGGACGGGCGGATCTACAACACCGCCAGCGTGATCTCGCCCGCCGGCGAGGTGGTGGCGCGTTACCGCAAGATGTTCCCCTTCTACCCCTACGAGGTGGGGGTGACGCCGGGCAGTGATTTCTGCGTGTTCGACATACCCGAGGTGGGGCGCTTCGGGGTGAGCATCTGCTACGACATGTGGTTCCCCGAGACCACGCGCACCCTGGCGGTGATGGGGGCGGAGGTGATCCTGCACCCCACGCTCACGGGCACCATCGACCGGGACATCGAGCTGAGCATCGCCCGGGCCAGCGCGGCCACCAACCAGTGCTACTTCTTCGACATCAACGGGCTGGACGCCGGGGGCAGCGGCCGCAGCATCATCTGCGGGCCTGAGGGGCGGGTGATCTACCAGGCCGAGAACAACGAGGAGATCATCCCGATCGAGATCAACCTGGACAAGGTGCGCCGCAGCCGGGAGCTGGGCGTGCTGCGCCTGGGCCAGCCGCTGAAGAGCTTCCGCGACCACGCCGGCGAGTTCGCCATCTACCAGCGCGGCGCCGAGCGGCCCTACCTCAACGGCCTGGGCCCGTTGATCAAGCCGCAACGCGTGAAGGAGCTGGGCGACCTGCACATCCAGGAGGACGGTCTGCACCGCCAGGACCCCCAGCGCCAGGGGGCCATCGGCAAGGGCGCCATCGCCGGCGCCCTGCGTGCGCGCACCGGCAACGACGACATCGACCAAGTACCCTAACCCCCTGATCCCATGGGAGCCACCGCCAAGCCCGCCCGCAAGCCCGCCCGACCGATCGTGGACCACGTAAGCTGGTTCGAGATACCCGTTTACCACCTGGAGCGCGCCAAGGCGTTCTACGACCACCTCTACGGCATCGAGATGGAGACCGCCGTGTCCGGCGATTACCGCATGGCCTTCCTGCCGCCCTGCGCCGGCGTGGGGGGCGCCTTGGTGCAGGGGCCGGGGTGCGTGCCCACGGACGTGGGGGCCCTGTTGTACCTCAACGCCGGGCAGGACCTGGACGGCATGCTGGCGCGCGTGGTGCCCGGCGGCGGCCGCATCGTCATGGGCCGCACCCTGATTAGCGAGGGTGCCGGCTGGTTCGCGCTGTTCATCGACAGCGAGGGCAACCGCCTGGCCCTGCACCAGGCCGCGACCGCAGCGGCGCCGGCCGGTCTTGACGAGGTGCCCAAAGCCGCGAAGGCCGCGAAGAAAGCCGTGAAGAAAGTCGCGAAGAAGGCCGTGGCCAAGCGCGCGGCGGGCCGCAAGCCGGCGAAGCGGAAGTAGGTCTACTCGTCGAGGTCCTTCCGCAGCACGCCCACCAGGTGGTCGGGGAAGTAGTGGTCCGCCAGTTCCACGAACTCGTCGCCCCGGGCGAACATGTCCATGCCCACGTCGGAAAAGCGCTCCTTGCCGCAGGCGGCGAGCAGTTCCAAGGTGGCGTGGAGCGTGTTGCGGTGGTAGTGGTACACCCGCTCGGTCTTGTCGGTCACCACCAGGCCCCGTTGCAGCCCGCGGTCCTGCGTGGCCACCCCGGCGGGGCAGTCGTTGGTGTTGCAGCGCAGGGCCTGGATGCAGCCCAGGGCGAACATGAAGCCCCGCGCGCTGTTGCACAGGTCGGCGCCCAAGGCGCGCATCTTCAGGATGTCGGCGGCGGAAATGACCTTGCCGCTGGCGATCACCCGGATGTGCTCCTTCAGGCCGTAGTGGCGCAATGAGGCGTTCACGAACATCAAGGCGGGCACGATGGGCATGCCCACGGAATCCGCGAACTCCAGCGGGGCCGCACCGGTGCCTCCCTCGGCGCCGTCCACGGTGATGAAATCGGGCATCATGCCGGTGGTGCGCATCTTGGCGCAGATATCGGTGAACTCCTCGGCCTTGCCGATGCAGAGCTTGAAGCCCACGGGCTTGCCGCCGGAGAGCTCGCGCAGGCGCCCCACGAAGCGCAGCAGGCCGGCGGCATCGCTGAAGGCGCTGTGGCCCGGCGGCGAAAGCACCGTGTGCCCCGGCTCGATGTGGCGGATGCGGGCGATCTCCGGGGTGTTCTTGCTGGCCGGCAGCACGCCGCCGTGGCCGGGCTTGGCGCCCTGGCTCAGCTTCACCTCGATCATGCGCACCTGCGGATGGGCCGCGTTCTTGCGGAACACCTCGGGATCGAAGTCGCCGTTGGCATCGCGGCAGCCGAAATAGCCCGTGCCGATCTGCCACACCAGGTCGCCGCCCGGTGCCAGGTGGTGGTCGCTGATGGCCCCCTCGCCGGTGTTGTGGTAGAAGCCGCCCTTCTTCGCACCGCCATTGAGGGCGAGGATGGCGTTGCGGCTCAGGGCGCCGAAGCTCATGGCCGAGATGTTCAGCAACGACGCATCGTAGGGCTGCGTGCATTCGGGCCCGCCGATGCGTACCCGGGGCGGTTCCTTGAGCAGGGGCGCCGGGAACACCGAGTGCCGCAGCCCCTCGTAATCGCCGTGGTACAGGTCCATCAGCGTGCCGAAGGGCACCGTGTCGTTCACGTTCTTGGCCCGGCGGTACACCAGCGAGCGTTGCTGCCGGCTGAAGGGGCGGCCGTCGGTGGTGCGCTCGATGAAGTACTGCTGCATCTCCGGGCTGATGAACTCGAAGAAGTAGCGCGCGTAGCCCAGCACCGGGAAGTTGCGCATGATGGTGTGCCGCACCTGCAGCACGTTGAGGATGCCGATGATCACCAGCGGCACCAGCACCACGTACCACCACAGCACGATGGGGTGGAAGTAGCCGATCACCCCCACCAGGAGCAGCAGGAAGAAGCTCAGTCCGTAGAAGATGCGCCGCATGTTGCCGTATCGGGCCGCAAACTTAGCCCCGAACGCACGGTCCCCACCGCGTGCGCCCATTGGCCGGGACGCCTATCTTTCCGCCTCACGCCGCCCATGACCCCGCAGGACCAACGCCACTTCAACGCCGCCCGGCTGCGCTCGCACACGTGGGACCGCCTGAAGCTGGCGGTGACCGCCCTGGCGGCGCGGCCGGCCGGTGCTCCGGGAGCGGACCATGGGCAGGCCGCGGAGGCGCTGGGGCAGTTGCTGGTGATCGAGCGCTACTGGGCCTACCCGGGGATCGAGGCCGTGCGGCGGATGCAGGAGCTGCTGCAACAGGGCGGTGCGGCCGAGCTGGAGCAGGCCGTGCTCCACGTGGTGCGCCACCTGGCCAGCGGCGTGTTCCGCAGCGACGCGGCCATCACCGACGAAGGGGCCGACCACGCCGAGCGCGAGGCCGAGACCGAGCCGGAGCGCACCCGGCAGCATTACTTCGAGGTGCTCTTCGTGGATGACAGCGGCGAGCGCGAGCAGCAGCGCATCCGCGAGCAACTGGCCGAGGCCCGCGGGCGCGACGACCGCTTCACCTACGGCGTGGTGGTGGTGCCCACGGCGCAGGACGCGCTGATCGCCCTGCTCTTCAACCACAACATACAGGCCTGCGTGGTGCGCTACGGCATCCCCTTCCCCAGCCCGCAGGCCAAGGGCTTCCTCGCCGGCTACGTCCGCGCCATCGAGCAGGTGGACCTCACCGCGCGCACCAAGGCCGAAATGGGGCCGCAGCTCGCCCGCATCATGCGCTGGTTCAGGCCCGAGGTGGACCGCTACTACGTGACGGACACCCCGGTGATCGACCTGGACGACCATACGCTCAAGCACTTCCGCCGCATCTTCTACCGGCAGGAGGACCTGGAGGAGCTGCACCTCACCATCCTGCGCGGCATCACCGAGAAGTACGAGACGCCCTTCTTCACCGCCCTCACCGAATACAGCCGCAAGCCGGTGGGCGTGTTCCATGCCATGCCCCTGTCGCGCGGCAACAGCGTGTTCCGCAGCCGGTGGATCCAGGACTTCGGCGCGTTCTACGGCCGCAACCTCTTCCTGGCCGAGACCAGCAGCACCACCGGCGGGCTCGATTCCCTGCTGCAGCCCACCGGCCCGCTGAAGAAGGCCCAGGAGTTGGCGGCCCGGGCCTTCGGCGCGCAGCACACCTACTTCGCCACCAACGGCACCAGCAGCAGCAACAAGATCGTGCTGCAGGCCCTGGTGGAGCCCGGCGACCTGGTGCTGATCGACCGCGACTGCCACAAGAGCCACCACTACGGCATGGCCCTGAGCGGTGCGCATCCCGTGTACCTGGACAGCTACCCGCTGCCCAAGTTCAGCATGTACGGCGCCGTGCCGCTGGCCCACATCCGGGAGAAATTGATCGAGCTCAAGCGCGCCGGCCGGCTGGACAAGGTGAAGATGCTGCTGCTCACCAACAGCACCTTCGACGGCGTGGTGTACAACGTGCAGCGCGTGATGGAGCAGGTGCTGGCGATCAAGCCGGACATGATCTTCCTGTGGGACGAGGCCTGGTACGCCTTCGCGGGCTTCAGCTACATCTTCAAGCAGCGCACGGCCATGTTCAGCGCCGCCCGCCTGCACCGCCGCTACCACAGCCCGGCCTACCGCGCCGAGCACGCGGCCCACGTCGCGGCGCTGCCGCCCGGCGAAGAGCCCCTGCTGCCCGACCCCGACCGCGTGAAGGTGCGCGTGTACGCCACCCAGAGCACGCACAAGACGCTCACCTCCTTCCGCCAGGGCAGCATGATCCACATCTGGGACGAGGAGTTCAAGCGCCTGAGCGAGGAGGCCTTCCACGAGGCGTACATGACCCACACCAGCACATCGCCCAATTACCAGGTGCTGGCCAGCCTCGATGTGGGCCGCCGCCAGGTGGAGTTCGAGGGCTACGAACTGGTGGAGAAGGCCATCGAGCTGGGCATGATGCTGCGCCACAAGGTGTACCAGCACCCGCTGCTGCTGAAGTACTTCGACATCGTCACCGTGGCCGACCTGATCCCGGCCGAGTACCGCCCATCGGGCCTGAAGGAGTACTATTCCAAGGACGTGGGCTGGAACCGCATCGAGGACGCGTGGGCGCACGACGAGTTCGTGGTAGACCCCACCAAGGTGAACCTGTACGTGGGCAAGACCGGGGTGGACGGCGATACGTTCAAGAACCGGTACCTGATGGACCAGCATCACATCCAGGTCAACAAGACGAGCCGCAACTCGGTGCTGTTCATGACCAACATCGGCACCACGCGCGGCAGCATGGCCTACCTGCTGCGGGTGCTGCTGCGGATCGCGGAGGACCTGGAGGCGCGGGTGCAGGCCATGAGCCGCCCCGAGCGCGAGCTGCACATCCGGCGCATCCGCTCGCTCACCAAGTTCGTGCCCCCGCTGCCGGATTTCAGCCGCTTCCACGACAGCTTCCGCGCGGTGCCCACCGTGCCGGGCGGCAACCTGCGCGAGGCGTACTTCCTGGCCTACAAGGAGGAGAACTGCGTGTTCATCCCCCTGACCGAGTGCCATGCCGCGCTGGCCGCCGGCCGCGCACTGGTATCGGCCAACTTCGTGATCCCCTACCCGCCCGGCTTCCCCGTGCTGGTGCCCGGGCAGGTGATCAGCGGCGAGATCCTGGACTTCCTGCTGGCCATCGACGTGAAGGAGATCCACGGCTACCGCGCCGACATGGGCCTGCGCGTGTTCACCGAGGGCGCCCTGGCCCGCAAACGCACCGGCACGGCCATGGGCGGGGCGCGCGCCAGTGCGATGGGCGCGGCCAACGGAACAGGTGCGAAGAAGAAGCGCAAGGCGTGAGCGCCGATACGAACGGGGACCACCCCACGAGTGGATGAAGCCCGTGAGGTCCTGGTATTTCAAGACCGTGCGCCGATAGGGGTCCGAGGAAAAGGAAGGGGCCGCCTCCTGTTGGGGCAGCCCCTTCGTATGCCACGCACGGCGCGGGACTACAACGTCCCCCGGCTCGCCTGCTCGCGTTCGATCGCCTCGAACAGCGCCTTGAAGTTGCCCTTCCCGAAGCTCTTCGCGCCCTTGCGCTGGATGATCTCGATGAAGAGCGTGGGGCGGTCCTGCAGCGGCTTGGTGAAGAGCTGCAAGAGGTAGCCCTCGTCGTCGCGGTCCACCAGGATGCCCAGTTCGGCGAGCGGTGCCAGGTCTTCCTCGATGGGCCCCACGCGGTCCAGCAGGCCCTCGTAGTAGGTCGAAGGCACTTTGAGGAACTCCACGCCGCGCGCCATGAGCTCGCGCACCGTCTTCACGATGTCGTCCGTGGCGATCGCGATGTGCTGCACGCCGGGGCCGTTGTAGAAGTCCAGGTACTCCTCCACCTGGCTCTTCTTCTTGCCCTCGGCCGGCTCGTTGATCGGGAACTTGATGCGGCCGTTGCCGTTGCTCATCACCTTGCTCATCAAGGCGCTGTACTCGGTGCTGATGTCCTTGTCGTCGAAGCCCAGCACGTTGGCGAAGCCCATCACCTCCTCGTAGAACTTCACCCAGGGGTCCATTTCGTTCCAGCCCACGTTGGCCACCATGTGGTCCACGTACTTCAGGCCGGTGGTGGTGGGGTTGTAGGCGCTCTTCCAAGGCTTGTAGCCCGGCAGGAAGGTGCCCTTGTAGTTCTTGCGCTCCACGAACACATGCACCGTGTCGCCGTACAGCTTGATGCCGCTCTTGACCACTTCGCCGTCGGCGTCCTTCTCCACGCGGGGCTCGAAGTAGGGCACGGCGCCACGCTTGGTGGTCTCTTCGAAGGCCTTGCGGGCGTCGTCCACCCACAGGGCGATCACCTTCACGCCGTCGCCGTGCAGGCGCAGGTGGTCGTTGATCTCGTGGTCCTTCGTCAGCGGGGTGGTGAGCACCAGGCGGATCTTGTCCTGCACCACCACGTAGCTGGTGCGGTCCTTCACGCCCGTCTCCAGGCCCGCGTAGGCGAGGCTCTGGAAGCCGAAGGCCGTCTTGTAGAAATGGGCGGCCTGCTTGGCGTTGCCCACGTAGAGTTCGATGTGGTCGGTGCCCAAGAGGGGAAGGAAGTCCGCCGCTTCGGGCACCACTTTCTTCAGGTCGGGGGTTGCGCTTTCGATGGCCATGGTCGTTGGGGGGATCAGATGATTCGTCGATCAGATGATCAGGGACTCGACCGGACTTCCGGTCCGGGTCGGAGCTGCAAAGATCGGTCATTTGTCCCGGGGGCGGATGACAGCGGTCAGCCCTGCCCGGAACGGCTCAGGGGCTTGCCACGCATGCCCATCGCGCAAGGCCCCGGCTTTCGGCCTGCAAACCCGCCGCCCGGTGGACGCGGGTGTAGCCATCCGGTCCACCCGTGTCCATCCGGGCACAAAGCGGCAACCCGGATCAGCCTTTCACCAGCGGAACACCGTATGCCTCGAAATGCGGATCGGCCGTGAGCAAGTGCATGCCCTCATGCTTCGCTTGGGCGATCAGCATGTGCTTCATCCCGCCACAGCGGGGCGGTCAAAGGGATCGCGGTGGTGGAGGGGGAGCGAAGCAACCGCCAGGAAGTGTTCTTCTTTGATGGGAGTTGTCAGGAAGCCGGCGTCACCGATCAACTTGAATGTCGTGGCCAGGCCCTGGTCGAGCCTCAGCTTCCCGATGGATGACTTGATCGCGATTTCCCAGAACGATACATGACTGACGAAATGCGCTTCAGGTGATCGTTCGATCTGGTCGCGGACCGAGGGCGCAAGCCTCCTGTCGAGGGATTGGAACCAGAGCAGCACATGGGTGTCGAGCAACACGCTCATTCCATGTATTCCTTGAAGTCGTCCAGCGGGGCATCAAAATCGTCCGCGATCCAGATCTTGCCCTTCATCAGGCCGGCGATGCGCTTCTTCGGTTCTTGCTCAGGTATAGGTTGGCCAGCGAGGAGGGCCTCGATGTATGCGAGTACCTTCTTGCGCAAGCCCTCCGGCAAGGAATTGAACTTCACGAAAAGGTCGGCACTGGACATAGTGCGAAGTTAGGTCATCCGGGTGCGGTCCGCTTCAGCCGCGCGCATAGATCAGTTGCTTGTCGCGGTCCACATAAGGCTTCACGTGCGGGCTCAGGCCCTTGGTGGTCACCAGGTCCACGGAGCGGGAGAGCAGGGCTTCCAGGTCCAGGCCCATTTGGATGAAGTGCAGGCCGATGGGCTGGCTGTGGTCCAGTTCCACCAGGATGTCCACGTTGCTACGTTCATCCGCCATGCCGCGCGCGAACGAACCGAACAGATAGGCCTGCTTCACGGGTTGGCCCGCGAAGTAGGTCCTCAGTTGGGCCAGTGCCTGCTCGTTCAACTGCATGCGTCTTCGTCCCGATCTGTCGGGAGAGCGAAGGTAGCGGAGAGGTGTCTGGCGGGCTATCCGAAGTAGCCCGCACCCTGAGGCCTTGCGAAGGGGAGGACTACTGCGGAAAGCCCGACCCGAGGCTTTGCGAGGGCACCCGCCTTCGGCAGGCAGGCGCCCACACCTCGGCCGCGCTCGGCGTGGTACCTGCCCGTCATGCCATTTTCCGATCCTCTGATCCTCTAATTATCTGATCGCCCTATTCCACCCACGAGTTCCAGTACTTCCCATCATCGATCTTCAGCGCCTCCTCGGTCACCATCAGCGGCTTGAAGGTATCCACCATCACGGCGCGCTCGTCGGTCTTCGTTTTGCCGATGCTGCGTTCCATGGCGCCGGGCTGCGGGCAGCATGTGCAGGGTGTGCGAGTGAGGCAGATCCACTAATTTTGCGATTCGTGAATCGTGAATCATGGATACGCACAAGGGCATGCGCCCACAGGACGTAGCGGTGTTGCTGAAGATCGTGGCCTTGGGCAACGACGACTGGCGGGGCATCGACCTGGCGCATGCGCTGCGCCTGAGCCCGGCCGAGGTGAGCAACTCGCTGAAGCGTTCCGCCATGGCCGGCCTGGTGGACGGCACCAAGCGCCGCGTGTCGAGAGCCGCGCTGCTGGAGTTCCTCAAGCACGGCCTGCCGTACGTGTTCCCCGTGCGGCCCGGTGGGTTGGTGCGTGGCGTGCCGACCGCGCACGCGGCCGCGCCCCTTCGCACGAAATTCCTGACCGCCGATGCCTACGTGTGGCCCTACGCCAAGGGCGACCAGCAGGGGCAGGCCATTGTGCCACTGTACCCCGGTGCCGTTGCTGCCGCACTCGACGACCCCAAGCTGCACGAACTGCTGGCGTTGGCCGATGCCCTGCGCACCGGTCGCGCCCGCGAACGCGCCGAGGCCGGGAAAGAACTGGCCAAGCGCCTGAAGTGATGCGCGACGCGGTGAATATCCAGGCCGTGCAGATCGTGGCCGATGGCTTGCGCGACCTGCGCGATCAGGTGGTCTTCGTGGGCGGCGCCGTGATCAGCCTCTATGCGGACGACCCGGGTGCCGATACGCCGCGCCCCACATCGGACATCGATCTCGTGATCGAAGTGGCAGGCTATTCGGCCTACGCAAAATTGGAGGAGCGCCTCGCGCAACTCGGCTTCCGCCACACACCGGAAGAGCCGGTCAACTGCCGCTACCGCTTCCACGGGGTCACGGTGGACATCATGCCTACCGATGTGCCCGCGCTGATGCCCACCAACCGCTGGTACCTGCCGGGCATGCGGCATGTTGTGCGCACAACCCTGCCCGACGGCAGCGCGCTCGCGGTGCTCACCGTGCCCTACTTCCTCGGCACCAAGTTCGAGGCACACAAGGACCGCGGCCGCGACCTGCGCACCAGCAAGGACTTCGAGGACATCGTCTTCATCCTTGATGCACGCTTGCGATTGGAAGAGGAAGTGGCCACCGCTCCGGAAGAGATACGCGACTACCTCCAGCGTGCGGCCCAAGCCTTGTTGAAGAATCCCGCAACGCGCGAAGCCATCGAAGGGCACCTTTCGCCGCACATCGCCACGGAGCGGGCGGCGGTGCTATTGGAACGATTGCGGGCGATGGCGGGGGAGTGATGCCTCTTCGGGCCGCAGGCTTGCCTGCCGGAGGCAGGGGCGTCGTCCTCCCTGTGCAAGGCCGGAAGCACGACAGGTCTTGCGGAGGGGGAAGTGCAGGTCAATAGCTACGCCGGTGCGGGCGATCATGGCAGCCGCTTACGCACCATTTCGTAGACCTCGTGGTCGTCATCTGCTATACCGGCTCGCGATGGGACCAGTAAGAGTCCTTCTCCATCCGTCCAGTACAGTTGGAGTTCCTTCCCCATGAAAGTGTCTCCTTGGGCAAAGAGTGTGTCAATCGAGTTGTTGCGGGCAAGCATCAGAGTTGTACCAACGCTGTCGTTGCTCAGAAAGAACTCGCCCTTGTCCGTTCGGTCATGCACGGTATCCGCGTACTTCTCGGTCCAAATGAACACCTTGGAGCTTTTCAGCTCAAGCTGGATGTGTCGGTCCAAGGATTCCGCACCGTACCAGCAGGTATCAGGTCTCCGATTCATCCAGAGCAGAGAGTCGACCCAGATCCCGGTGATGTCCTCGACCGTGGTTTCGCGTCCATCACCCTTAAGGTCGCATTGTACCTTGTTCCGCATGACGTAACGAAGCGACAATTGGGCATTGGTTGAATCTCTTGATCGCTCGCCCTTGAGCGATGGTGATTCGCCGCACCCCGCAATAACAGAGGCAATCGCAAAAGCCCAGAGCAATGGCTTATTCATGTCACCAATGCATGGCTCCGCGTGAGGGATAGGAGCAAGTAGCCCGCACCCTGAGACCTTGCGAAGGGGAGGACTACTGCGGATAGCCCGACTCCGAGGCTTTGCGAGGGGCACCCGCCTTCGGCAGGCAGGCGCCCACACCTCGGCCGCGCTCGGCGTGGTGCCTGCCCGTCATGCCATTTTCCGACCCTCTGATCCTCTAATTATCTGATCGCCCTATTCCACCCACGAGTTCCAGTACTTCCCGTCGTCGATCTTCAGCGCCTCCTCGGTCACCATCAGCGGCTTGAAGGTATCCACCATCACGGCGAGCTCGTCGGTCTTCGTTTTGCCGATGCTGCGTTCCATGGCGCCGGGCTGCGGGCCGTGCGGGATGCCGGCGATGTGCAGGGTGATGTCGCCCTGGTCGATGTCGTTGCGGCTCATGAAATCGCCGTCCACGTAGTAGAGCACTTCGTCGCTGTCGATGTTGCTGTGGTTGTACGGTGCGGGGATGGCCTGCGGGTGGTAGTCGTAGAGGCGCGGGCAGAAGCTGCACACCACGAAGGCATCGGTCTCGAAGGTCTGGTGTACGGGCGGCGGCTGGTGTACGCGACCGGTGATCGGCTCGAAGTCGCGGATGTTGAAGGCGTACGGGTAGTTGTAGCCGTCCCAGCCCACCACGTCGAAGGGGTGCGTGGCGTAGATCAGCTCGTGCAGCACGCCCTGCTTCTTCACCAGCATGCGGAAATCGCCTTTTTCATCGTGCGTCTCCAGGTCCTTCGGGCGGCGGATGTCGCGCTCGCAGAAGGGGCTGTGCTCCAGCAGTTGGCCGAACCAGTTGCGGTAGCGCTTGGGCGTGTACACGGGGCGGTGGCTCTCCACGATGAAGTGGCGGTTCTCGGCACCGTCGAACTCCATGGTGTAGATCATGCCGCGTGGCACCAGCAGGTAGTCGCCGTAGCCGAACTCCAGGGTGCCCAGCAGGGTGCGCAGGCGGCCGGTGCCCTGGTGGATGAAGATCATCTCATCGCAGTCGGCGTTCTTGTAGAAGTAGTCCACGCTTTTGGCGGTGGGCGCGGAGAGGATGATCTGCACGTCGCTGTTGACCAGGATCGGCTTGCGGCTTTCGAGGTGATCGGCCACCGGCGCCACTTTGAAGCCGTGCAGGCGCATGGCGCGCATGTTCTTCTCGATCGCGATCTTGGGGGTGAGGTCGGTGCTGCCCACGATCTTCTTCACCTGCGTGGGGCGATGCACGTGGTACAGCAGGGAGCTCATGCCGTCGAAGCCGACGGTGCCGAAGAGCTGCTCGTAGTAGTGCCTGCCTTCCGGGCTTTGGTGGATGGTGTGCCGCTTGTGCGGGATGTTGCCGAGGGTGTGGTAGATGGGCATTTTGGCGGTGCGGGTTGGGGCGCGAAATTTCGCGCCCTTACTTTCTGTTGAGGGTGATATCCATCAGCTCGGGATGCAGGGTGCCGTTCCGCGCGAGCAGTTCCTCCTCCTCGCGGATCCGCTTCCGCAGACCTTCCGGATCGTTGATGGCCTTGGTCTTCGTGCTGCGGGTGCTGCGGCCTTTCCGCCACTCGCGTTGCGCTTCGATGGGCAGTTGATGGATCTCGCGGCAGCTCGGCGAGCAGCAGTGGGCGTACTTGGTCGCGCAGGCTTCGCACTGCACCAGCAGCATGTTGCAGGTGGCCTCGTGGCAGTTGGTGATGCGGTCGCTGGCGGTGCCGCACTGCATGCAGGTGCTCACCACATCGTCGGTGATGCGTTCGGCCAGGCGCTCGTCGAACACGAAGTTCTGGCCCTTGTACTTGCTGGGCAGTCCTTCGGCCTTCAACTGCCGTGCATAATCGATGATGCCCCCGTGCAGCTGCGCCACGTTGGTGAAGCCGTGATGCTTCAGGTAAGCGCTGGCCTTTTCGCAGCGGATGCCGCCGGTGCAGTAGAGGAGTATTTCCGGTGATCTTGTGTGTCGACCCTTGGGGTCGACGGTACGGGTGCCGCGATCGAGGCCTTGCGGGTCAGGTGATCGCAGCATCCCCACCACCTCATCTATGGCCCCTCGGAAGGTATCCGCTTTCGGCAGGTAGGCGCCCTCGAAATGCCCGATCACGCTCTCGTAGTTGTTGCGCATGTCGATCACCAGCGCGCCTTCCTCCATCTTCCGGTTGAAGGTCTTCGCATCCAGGTGCGCGCCCACGTCGGTCACGTCGAAGGCATCGTCGGCCAGGCCGTCGGCCACGATCTTCTTCCGCACCTTGATGATGAGCTTCAGGAAGCTCCTGCCATCGTCCTCCACGGCGATCTTCCACGGCACATCACGGAAGGCGGTCCGGCCATCGAGGTCGCGTCGGAAGGCATCGAGCCGTTCGGTGGGCACGCTCACCTGGGCGTTGATGCCCTCCTGCGCGAGGTAGACGCGCCCCAGCACGCCCAAGGCTTGCCACGCCTGGTACAGTGCGTTGCGAAGGTCCCCGACCTCGCGCAGCCGCACGTAGCGGTAGAAGCTCAACGTGGTGCGCGGCACGCCTTCGCGCTCCTGTTCGGCGCGGAGCTGCTCCGGGCTTTTCAGGTTGCGCAGGCGGTGCGGGTCCATGCGACGAAGGTACGGTGCACGGAACGCCGCCTCGGCCCGATGATCCCTGCCTGCCGGCCGGTCGGGCGTGCCGGTGCGCCGCGCTGCGCATAGATTTGCCGGCCCGGTCCACCCATGACCCACGTCCCGAAGAAGATCCTCGTCATCGGCTCCAGCGGCCAGATCGGCACCGAGCTCGTGGAGGGCCTGCGTGCCCGCTTCGGCGGGGCGCACGTGGTGGCGGCGGACATCCGTGAGCCGCAGGCCCCCGCCGCGATCGACGGGCCCTTCACCGTGCTCGACGCGCTGGACCGCCCCGGCATCGAGCGGGTGGTGGCCGAGCACGGCATCACCGACGTGTACCTGCTGGCGGCCCTGCTGAGCGCCACGGCGGAAAAGGACCCCGCCTTCGCTTGGAAGCTCAACATGGACAGCCTGTTCATCGTGCTGGAGCTGGCGCGTGAAGGGAAGGTGCGGCAGGTGTACTGGCCCAGCAGCATCGCCGCGTTCGGCCCCACCACGCCGAAGGACGCCACCCCGCAGCACACCATCACCGAGCCCACCACCGTGTACGGCATCAGCAAATTGGCCGGCGAAGGCTGGTGCAATTACTACCACGCACGCTACGGCGTGGACGTGCGCAGCATCCGCTATCCGGGCCTCATCGGCTGGAAGAGCGCACCGGGCGGCGGCACCACGGACTATGCCGTACACATCTTCCACGAGGCGCTGAGGCAGGGCCGCTACAACTGCTTCCTGGGCCGGGGCAGCACCCTGCCCATGATGTACATGCCCGACGCCATCCGCGCCACCATCGAGCTGATGGAGGCCCCCGCCGACCGGCTCACCGTGCGCACCAGCTACAACCTGGCCGGCTTCAGCTTCAGCCCGGACGAGATCGCCGCCGAGGTGCGCCGCCATGTGCCCGGCTTCGACATGGCCTACACGCCCGATGAGCGCCAGGCCTACGCCGATTCATGGCCGAACAGCATCGACGACAGTGCCGCCCGCACGGATTGGGGCTGGCGGCCACGCTATGACCTCCCGGCCATGGTGGACGACATGTTCGCCCACCTGCGCCACGGCTGAGCGCCCGGCCGCTACGGTGCGCCGAACGCCGGGTCGGTGAGGAAGTCCTGGTCGGTGAGGGCCTTGAGGAAGGCCACGATGTCCGCCCGGTCCTGCGCGTCCAGGTCGATGGTGCCGCCCACCCAGGGCATCATGTGGGCGTCCAGGCCGGGCATGCCGGTCTGCACGCCGATCGCGTAGAAGGTCAGCACGTCCTCCAAAGTGGCCAGGCGCCCGTTGTGCATGTAGGGCGGGGTCACTTCGATGTTGCGCAGGGTGGTGACCTTGAAGCGCCAGTTGTCCGGCGGAAGGCCCGTCACCTCGCCCAGCCCCTGGTCCAGCGGATCGGGCCCCAGGCCGTTGTTGCGGATGCCGAAGTCGTGGAAGAAGGGCGCCGGATGGCAATCGCCGCAATGGGCCTCGCCGAAGAACAGGTCCATGCCGCGCCGCTGGGCCTCGGTGAGCGCGGTGCTGTCGCCCAGGTACTGGTAGCGGTCGAAGGGTGAGTTGAACGAGAGCAGGGTACGCTCGAACTGGGCGATGGCCTGCACCACGCGCATGCTGTCGATGCCCGGCGAGCCGAAGGCCCCCTCGAACAGGGCCGGGTACTCCGGATGGGCGCGCAGGCGGGCCTCCACCACGGGCCAGGTGTTGCGCATCTCCACATGGTCCACCACGGGCCGCAGCGCCTGGGCCTCCAATGAGCCCACCCGCCCGTCCCAGAAGAACAGCTGGTCCCACGCCATGTTCACGATGGCCATGGCGTTGCGGCGGCCCAGCGAGCCGTCGGTGCCCACGGAGAACTTGGCCGTGTCGCTGAAGGCGGACTCCTGGCGGTGGCAGGTGGCGCACGACATGGAGAAGTCGTCCGAGAGCGCCGTCTCATGGAACAACCGCCGGCCCAGGGCCACGCCTTCCACGGTGAGCGGGTTGTCCGCCGGCATCTGCAGCGGATGCACCGGGTGCTCGGCCCATGGGGGGACCTGCAATTGGAACGGCGTGGGGCCGGGGGCGCCCGGTGCGGCCAGGCCGGGATCGCGGCGGCAGGCCACCAGCAGCAACAGCAAGGTGCCGGCGATCGGCAGCAGGTGGCGGGCGATCGTCCGGAGCATGTTGTCGTGATCTCGGTAGGGGGTACGCGGTGATCAGAAGCCCAGGCCCACCTTCACCCCGAGCAGGAAGATGGGCACGTGCCGGTCGCGTTGTTCGGTGGCGTAGCTGTACAGGCCGGTGCCCAGGTCGCGCGTCTCGCGCACCACGTCCTCGTGCCGCACGCGGTAGCCCACGCCGGCGTACAGGTCGTAGGCCCAGTTGCTGGAGCGGCCCAGTTGCTGCAGGCCGAAGAGCAGCCGCAGGTCGTTCCAGGTGCGCGTGTCGCGGTACGCGCGCCCGGTGAACAGGCCGTTGGCGCCGGTCTCGGTGATGTCCTTCACGTAGGCCAGGTGCGCGAACTCCACCTGCAGGTAGGTGCCCTGCGGCTCCAGGTCGTCCACTAAGTAATAGCGGAAGCCGCCCCGGTAGGTGGGCTGCGGCACGATGTCCACCCCCGCACCGATATCGTCCGCGTCATCGCTGGTCAGCGCCAGGGCCAGGTGGTCGCGCATGGTGAAGCCCACGGCCACCTCCACGCTGAGGCGGTGGGTGAGGGCGCGCTCGTAGTACAGGGGCAGCTCGCCGCGCAGCAGCAGCAGCGGGTTCAGTTTGAACATGTTCTTCACCACGCGGCTGGTGTCGAACTGCTGGGCCATGCGCTCGCGCTCCAGCAGCACGCGCATGCGCCGGCTCTCGGACGCGGACTGCGCGCACAGCAGCAGCGGCACGGCCACCAGGGCGGCGAGCGCCAAAAGGCGGGGGGGGACCCGGGCGGGCATGCCACGAAAGTACTGTGGCGGGGCGGGCCGGCGGCATGCCCATGGCCGTGCCCTGCGGCGGGGTGCGTGGCCCGCTGCGGCGATCGCCCATCTTTGCCCCGATGCCCACCATCCAGGAGGTCCAGCGGCCCATCGCGGCGGAGATGAAGGCCTTCGAGGCGCACTTCCGCGAGGCCATGCGCAGCCGCACGGCCCTGCTGGACCGCATCATGCACTACATCGTCAAGCGCAAGGGCAAGCAGATGCGGCCCATGTTCACCCTGCTGAGCGCGCGCATGTTCGGGCCGGTGGGCGAGAGCGCCTTCACCGCCGCGAGCCTCATCGAGCTGCTGCACACCGCCACCCTGGTGCATGACGACGTGGTGGACGGCAGCCCCCTGCGCCGCGGCTTCTTCAGCGTGAACGCCCTGTGGAAGAACAAGATCGCCGTGCTGGTGGGCGACTACCTGCTGAGCCGCGGGCTGCTGATGGCCGTGGACAAGGGCGAGTTCGACCTGTTGCGCATCATGAGCACCGCGGTGCGCGACATGAGCGAGGGCGAGCTGCTGCAATTGGAGAAGGCGCGCGACCTGAACTTCGACGAGGAGGTGTACTTCGAGATCATCCGCAGCAAGACCGCCAGCCTGATCGCCGCCTGCTGCGCCAGCGGGGCCACCGCCGCCGGGCGCCCCCCGGAGGAGGTGGGGCGCATGCGCCGCTTCGGTGAGCTCACCGGCATCGCCTTCCAGATCAAGGACGACCTGTTCGACTACGGCGCCGGGGCCGATACGGGCAAGCCCACCGGGCTGGACATCCGCGAGAAGAAGCTCACCCTGCCGCTGATCCACGCCCTGCGCACGGTGCCGGCCGCCGACCGCCGCTGGATGGTGAAGGCCGTGAAGACGCGCAACGACGACGGCCCGACGGTGGAAAAGCTCATCGCCATGGTGGTGGAGGCCGGCGGCATCGCCCATGCCCGCGAGCGCATGCTGCACCACCGCGACGAGGCCCTGGCCGTGCTGCGCGCCTTCCCCCGCAACGAGGCCCGCGACGCGCTGGAAGGGCTGGTCCACCTCACGGTGGAACGCACCAAGTGATCGATCTTTGGGGCATGGAACACCGATCCCTCATCCTGGCCGCCGCGCTGCTGCCCGTGCTGCTGGCCTGCGGCCCCCGGGCCGGCACGGACCCCGCCCTGCCTACCGGACAGGCAGGCGCGCCGGCCCCGCCACAGGCCGACACCACCCCGCCCCCGGCCGACGGCATCCAGGAGATCACCTACCCCGATGGCCGCGTGCGCATGCGCGGACCCCTGGTGGACGGCCGGCGCCATGGCCTGTGGACCGCCTATTTCCCCGATGGCACCGTGCAGAGCCGGGGCATGTACCGCAACGGCCTGCGCCACGGCACCGCGGAGGTCTTCCACCCGGGCGGCATGCCATACTACACCGGCCAATACCACCAGGACAACCCCAGCGGCGAATGGTTGTTCCATGACACCACCGGCGCCCTGCTCCGGACCGTGGTCCACGACACCCTGGGCCGTATCATCGAGCAACGTTGAACCCCGCCGGCAACGCCCCACGGACCCCGCGCACCGCACCATGATCAGCCCCCGCACCATCCAGCAGGTGAAGGACGCCATGCGCGTGGACGACGTGGTGGGCGAGTTCGTGGCCCTCAAGCGGAAGGGGCCGCGCTTCCTGGGCCTGTGCCCCTTCCACAACGAGAAGACGCCATCGTTCAACGTGAGCCCGCAGCTGGGCATCTTCAAATGCTTCGGCTGCGGCGAGGCCGGCGACGCGATCGCCTTCCTGCGCAAGCACGAGCACCTCAGCTACGTGGAGGCCGTGCGCTGGCTGGCCAAGCGCTACCACATCGAGGTGGAGGAGGAGGAGACCAGCGTGGAGCACCAACAGGAGCAGAGCGAGCGCGAGGCCCTGGCCGTGATCCAGCAGTGGGCCATGGAGTGGAGCGGGAAGCAGCTGTGGGAGAGCGACGAGGGCCGGCGCATCGGGCTGGCCTACTTCCGCGAGCGGGGCTTCACCGACCAGACCGTCCGCACCTTCAAGCTGGGCTACGTGCCCGAGCACGGCAACGCCTTCGCCCGCGACGCGCTGGCCCACGGCTTCAACCCGGAGCTGCTGGAGAAGGCCGGGTGGACCAAGCGCCGCGACGATCGCGACGGCACCTCGTGGGATTTCTTCGCCGGGCGCGTGATCTTCCCCATCCTGGGCCTCAGCGGCCAGCCCATCGCCTTCGGCGCCCGCACGCTCAAGAGCGACAAGAAGCTGCCCAAGTACTTCAACAGCCCGGAGAGCCCGCTGTACGTGAAGAGCCGGTCGCTCTACGGCATCCATCACGCCAAGAAGGCCATCGTGGAGCAGGCCCTGTGCTACCTGGTGGAAGGCTACACCGACGTGATCGCCCTGCACCAGGCCGGCGTACACAACGTGGTGGCCAGCAGCGGCACCAGCCTCACCGAGGACCAGGTGCGCCTGATCAAGCGATACGCCCCCACGGTGGCCATCCTGTACGACGGCGACGCGGCCGGCATGAAGGCCAGCCTGCGCGGGATCGACCTGGTGCTCAAGGAGGGCCTCAACGTGAAGGTGGTGACCTTCCCGGCGGGCGAGGACCCCGACAGCTTCGCCCGGTCGCGCGGCAGCAGCGCGGTGCAGGCCCATCTGCGCGAGGGGGCGCAGGACTTCCTGGTGTTCAAGACCGAACTGCTCACCACCGGCACGGAGAACGACCCCGTGCAGCGCGCGGCCGCCATCCATGAGATCGTGGAGAGCCTGGCCCTGGTGCCCGACCTGGTGCTGCGCGCCCTGTACGTGCAGCAGTGCAGCCGGCTGCTGAACGTGAACGAGCAGGCCTTGATCAGCGAGGTGAACAAGGTGCTGCGCAAGCAGTACCGCAAGCACACCGGCGGCGAGGAGCTCCCGGAAGGGCCGCCCGCCCCCGCCCTGCGTACCGGACAGGCAGGCTTGCAGCCCGCGCCCCAGGAGGCGGGCGGCACCGAGGTGCAGGAGCACGACCTGCTGCGCATGCTGCTGCGCTACGGGCAGGAGCGCGTGATGGTGCCGGTGAAGAAGGAGGACGACAGCGTGGTGGAGGAGGAGGCCACCCTGGCCGAAGTGCTCTTCGAGCTGCTGGCCAGCGACCAGACCGAGTTCACCGAGCCGCTGCTGCGCGAGATCTACCTCGACTACCGCTTCCGGCACAACCTGGGCGAGCCCGTGAGCGCGGCCCTGTACGTGGGCCATGAGAACGAGGCATGGCGCCGCACGGCCATCGACCTGCTCACCGACAAGCACGAGCTGAGCCCCAATTGGGAGGCGCGGCACCGCATACCCGTGAAGCACGAGCGCGAACACCTCTTCGACGCCCTTTCCGAGGCGGTGGACCTGCTGAAGGAACGGCGCGTGGACCGCCTGATCCGCGAGCAGCAGCAACTGCTCCGGCAGGACGACGAGGACGTGACGACGGGCGCCCTGAAGGAGATCAAGCGGCTGTCCCTGATCAAGCAGATGTTCGCCCGGCGCACCGGCCGGGTGATCGTGGGATGAGCGCCGCGCCGCCCCCCGCGCCGCTTCCGCCGGCCGCACCCCCCCATTGCGCGGATGGCGGCGCAAGGTCCCATCTTTGCACCCGATCTCCCCTGGCCCACGTACAAGCGCCGGCCTGTCCGTTCCCCTGTACACCGATCGCACCATGCTCCGCGGCGAGCATCAACAACAACCCGCACCGATGTCAACGACGACCACGCCCGCAGCGGCGCAGAAACATGGCATGTATGAAGTGGTGATGGCCCAGTTCGACCGGGCGGCCGACACCATGCGGCTGGACCCGGGCATCCGCAAGATCCTGGCGAAGACCAACAGCGAGATCGTGGTCCACTTCCCGGTGAAGCTGGACGACGGCACCATCGAGGTGTTCACCGGCTACCGCGTGCAGCACAACAACGCGCTGGGGCCGTACAAGGGCGGCCTGCGCTACCATGCCACGGTGGACATCGACAGCGCGCGCGCCCTGGCGATCTGGATGACGTGGAAGACCGCGCTGGCCGGCCTGCCCTACGGCGGTGCCAAGGGCGGCGTGGCGATCAACCCCAAGCTCTATTCGCAGAACGAGCTGGAGCGCATCACCCGCCGCTTCACCTACGCGCTGGGCGACAACATCGGGCCCGAGCTGGACATCCCCGCGCCCGACGTGAACACCAACCCGCAGATCATGGCGTGGATCGCCGACACGTACAGCAGCACCAAGTCGCCCGCCACGCGCTTCAGCAACCTGCACGTGGTCACCGGCAAGCCGCTGGGTGCCGGCGGGCTCGAGGGCCGCGACCGCGCCACGGGCTTCGGCGTGGTGGCCACCGTGAAGGCCTGGGCCCGGCACCGCGGCAAGGACCTCAAGGGCATGCGCTTCATCGTGCAGGGCTATGGCAACGTGGGCTACTGGACGGCCCACTTCCTCACCGCCGAGGGTGCCGTGCTGGTGGGCGTGCAGGACGCCACCGCCTGCTACCATGAGCCGGCCGGCATCGACCCCGAGGCGCTGTTCGCCCACAGTACCGCCAACGGCCGCAACATCGCCGGCTTCAGCGGCGCCGGGTCCATCGACCCCGAGGGCTTCTTCGCCATACCGTGCGAGATCGTGGTGCCCGCCGCACTGGGCAACCAGATCACCGCGGCCAACGCCGGGGGCATCAAGGCCCTGCTGGTGGCCGAGGGCGCCAACGGGCCCACGGACACCGCGGGCGAGGCCATCCTGCGCCAGAACGGCGTGGACATCATCCCGGACATCCTGTGCAACAGCGGCGGGGTCATCGGCAGCTATTACGAATGGCTGCAGAACAAGCGCAGCGAGCTGTGGAAGATCGAGGACGTGCTGGGCATGATCCAGGACAAGGTCGGCACCGCCTTCGACCTGGTGGTGGGCACGGCCGAGGAGTTCGGTACGGATTGGCGCACAAGCGCATACATTGCGGCCCTCCGCCGTTTGGAGAAGACCTATATGGAGCGGGGGATCTTCCCGTAGGGACATTCACCACAGAGGCACAGAGGACACGGAGAAGAGCCATCACCGCAGGTGACACGAACACGGAAAGCGACGCACGCGCCGCATTCCCTCCGTGTTCTCCGTGCCTCCGTGGTGAGCATGAACCCAATACGCAGGAATGCAGCATCTCGGAGTATTGAAAGAGGGCGAACGCCGCCGGCTGGTGGCCCTGGCCCCGGCGGGCGTGCAGCGCCTGGGCAAGCAATTGCGCGTGAGCGTGCAGCGCGGCGCGGGCCGTGCGGCGGGCTATTCGGACGAGGCGTACGAGCAGGCGGGCGCCGAGCTGGTGGAGCACCGCGACGGCATCCTGCGCCATTGCGACATCGTGCTGGGGCACGACTGCCA
>JAVFAQ010000002.1:0-32619 GCA_034002325.1 Flavobacteriales bacterium
CCAACCAGAACCCCGCCTTCATCGAGGTGGACCGGGCCAAGGCCCTGGACTGGCTCCAGAAGGGCGCCCAGCCCAGCGAGACCTGCCGGGCGATCCTCAGCTACACGGGGGTGCTGTACAAGAACCCCCTGGCCACCGGGGTGAAGACGGGCGCGTTCTCCCAGGAGGAGGCCGACCGCCGCTTCGACATCTGGCTGAACGAGAAGGCCACCAAGATCGAGGGCAAGAAGAGCCGCCTGGCCGGTGAGAAGGACACCGCCGAGAAGGCCCGCTTGGAGGCCGAGAACAAGAAGGCCGCCGATATGGCCGCCGCCATCAGCGCCAAACTGGCCGCCGCCAGCGCGCCGCCGCCCACCGAGGAGGCCCCTGCCGAGGAGGCCGCCACCGCCGAAGCGCCTGCCGCCGAGGCGCCTGCCGCCGAGGCCGACGGCGACGCCGCTGCACCCGAGGCCACTGCCGAATAACGCGACCTGTCACCGCACGGCCCGCGCCCCGCAAAGGCGCGGGCCGTTCTTTTCAGTGCCCGGCAGGCGGTCCATCACGCCCGCCTGCGGTCATCCGGCCCGCACACGCCGTCCACGGGCATGGTACCTTTGTGATCGCGCGGAGCCGGCGCCCCAAGCCGGCACCGCAGCCCGCCCCATGAAGAACCTGTTGCCCGTGCTCGCCGCCTTGTTGCTCACCGCCTGCCACAAAGCACCGCCCACGGGCGATGCCACCCTGCGCATCACGCTGGTGCCCGAGTGGGACGGGGCGCCCTTCCAGTCGCATACGGAATACAGCAACTTCATGGGCTACCGCACGTCGGTGGAACTGCTCACGATGTACTTCAGTGATGCCACGCTGAGCGGCGACGGCAGCCCGGTGATGGCCAAGGACGTGGAGCTCTTCCGCCTCACCGATGGGCCGGCCACCGCGCACTGGCCCGTGCAGAGCGGCACGTGGACCACGTTGGAGGCCGGGCTGGGCGTGCCGGACGCGCTGAACTTCGCCGATCCGGCCAACTACCCCGCCGGGCACCCGCTGAGCGTGAACCAGGGCACTTATTGGACCTGGGCCACGGGCTACCGCTTCGTGATGTTCGAGGGGCGGTACGACACCGACCCCGCCGGCACCGGCCCGCTGATCACCACCTACGCGATCCATCCGGGCACGGCATCGAACTACATGCCCTTCGCGATCGAGCTGCCGGGCGGCCTGCACATCGCCCCGGGCGACACGGCGGACGTGGTGCTGCACGTGGCGGTGGACCGGTTCTTCGTGTCCGACACGGACACCATCGACCTGGCCACCGAGAACACCGCCCACGGCAACAACCACCCGTTGCAGATGAAGCTGATGCGCAACGTGGTGAAGAGCTTCACCGTGCAGTGATGGGCCGGGGCCTACGGTGGGCGGTGATGCTGGGCGCGCTGGCCGGCGTGCTCACCGCCTGCCAGCGGGACCCCGCCCTGCCCATGGCCCATGGGGACAACCCCTTCGCCCTGCGGCTGCCGCCCGGCTTCCCGTACCCCCCGACGCCCGATGACAACCCGCTCACCGAGGCCTCCGTGCGGCTGGGCAAGGCCCTGTTCTTCGAGAAGCGCCTCTCGCGCGACGGCACGTTGAGCTGCGCCGGCTGCCACCATCCGGGCCGTGCCTTCAGCGACACCCTGCCGTTGAGCGTGGGGGTGGACGGCGGCACGGGCATGCGCAACGCCCCGCCGCTGATCAACCTGGCGTACCACCCGGCCTTCTTCCGCGACGGCGGCGTGCCCACCCTGGAGCAGCAGGCGATCGCCCCGATACACGACCCGGTGGAGATGGACCACGACATCCATGCGGCCGCGGCCCTGCTGAAGGACGAGCCGCCCTACCACGGGCTGAGCCTGCTGGCCTACGGCCGCGAGATGGACGCCTTCGTGCTCACCCGCGCCCTGGCCGCCTACCAGCGCACCTTGATCAGCGGCTGGTCGCGTTGGGACCGCTGGACGCAGGGCGATGCCGGGGCGTTGACCGAGGCGGAGGTGAACGGCTGGGCGCTGTTCAGCAGCCCGGAGCTGGGCTGCACCGGCTGCCACCACGGCATCGACCTGAGCGACCACGCCTACCATAACGTGGGGCAATACCTGGACTACGGTGAGGACCCCGGGCGCGAGCGGGTCACCGCCGACCCGGGCGACGTGGGCCGGTTCAAGACCCCCACCCTGCGCAACATCGCGCTCACCGCACCGTACATGCACGACGGGAGCATGGCCACCCTGGAGGAGGTGGTCGCCCACTTCGCATCGGGCGGGCTGCCGCACCCGAACCGCGACCCGGCCATCACCGGTTTTAACTTGGACCCCGCCCAGCAGGCCGACCTGATCGCATTCCTGCACGCGCTCACGGACGAACGGCCCATCGACCAGGTACCATGAAGCTGCGCCCCCCCGCCCTTGTACTGCTGCTGCTGGCCGGCCTGATCGTGCTCAAGGCCTGCCGCAAGGAAGGCCCCGATGCACCGGGCGGGCCGGGCGGGCCGGGCACCACGCCGTTCGACCCCGTGCCGTACGTGCTGGAGTACCCGGCCTATTTCCCGGAGATGCCCATTCCGCCGGACAACCCGATGACCGAGCAGGGGGTGCAACTGGGCCGCCATCTGTTCTATGAGGAGCGCCTCTCCGGCGACCACACCATGAGCTGCGCCAGCTGCCACATGCAGGGCTTCAGCTTCAGCGACCCCGCCCGGTTCAGCACGGGCATCATGGGCCAGCAGGGCACGCGCAACAGCATGGCCCTGATCAACCTGGGGTGGGAGGAGCGCTTCTTCTGGGACGGCCGGGCCATGAGCCTGGAGGAGCAGATCTTCTTCCCCGTGCGCGACCCGGTGGAAATGCACCAGACCTGGCCCGCCGCCGTGGCCGCGCTACAGGCCGACAGCGGGTACCGGGCCCTGTTCGCCGCGGCCTTCGGCACCACCACGATCGACTCGGTCCTGGTGTCCAAGGCCATCGCCCAGTTCGTGCGCACCATGATCAGCGCGAACTCCAAGTTCGACAAGTACAAGCGCAACGAGGTGTTCCTCACCATCGAGGAGCAGATGGGCCTGGACCTCACCCGCATGGAGGGCGGCGACCCCGCGCAGGGCGGCCAGTGGGGCGCGGACTGCTTCCATTGCCACCCCGACGGCGGCGGCCGCTTCACCGACGGGCTGATCCGCAACAACGGGCTGGACCCCGCATCGGCGTGGACGGACCTGGGCCTGGGCGGCATCACGGGCCTGCCGCAGGACTTCGCCAAGTTCAAGACCCCCACCCTGCGCAACGTGGCCGTGACCGGCCCCTACATGCACGATGGCCGCTTCGAGACGCTGGAAGAGGTGATCGACCACTATGACAGCGGCGGGCACCCATCGCCCACGATCGACCCGAACATGAAGTTCACCCAGGGCGGCCTGTCGTTGACACCGGAGAAGAAGGCGCAGTTGATCGCCTTCCTGCACACGCTCACCGACCATGACTTCTTCACGGACGAGCGCTTCTCGGACCCCGGCCCGCCGTGACCGCGCTATGCCGCCGCGCGGTCGCCCATGCCGGGCCGCCAGGTGGCGCAGCGCATGCGGTCGCCGAACACCTCGGGCTTGAAGATGGAGGTGCCCATGAGCATGCGGGCGCATTCCTGCACGCCCTCGGTGATGC
The DNA here is from genome assembly GCA_034002325.1 of Flavobacteriales bacterium. Taxonomy (GTDB): domain Bacteria; phylum Bacteroidota; class Bacteroidia; order Flavobacteriales_F; family PHOS-HE28; genus PHOS-HE28. Next base: position 3,660 of record JAVFAQ010000002.1, read on the forward strand.
TCGGGTGCGGGTGCACCAGGCAGGCGAGCTCGCGTACGGGCGTGCCCAGCCGCATCATCAGGGCCACGGCCTGAATGGCGCTGGAGGCGTGCTCGCCCACGGCGCGCATGCCCAGCACGCGCATCGCGTCGTCGTCGGTGACGATCAGTTTGAAGAAGCCCTTGGTGCGGCGCATGGCGATGGCGCGGGCCAGGCAGGAATAGTCGATGCGGGCCACACGATGGGCGATGCCCTTTTCGCGGCAGCCCTGCTCGTTGAGGCCCACGCTGGCCACTTCGGGGTCGAGGAACATGATGGTGCTGGCGTTGTCCGTGCGCAGGGGCTGGTCATCGCCGCCCCAGAAGGAGGAGACCACGTGCCGGGCCTGCACCTCGCCGAGGTTCACCAGCATGTTGCTGCCGGTGGCATCGCCCACCACGTGGATGTGGGGGGCGCTGGTGGCGGTGCCCGCGAGCACGGGCATGCCGCCATCGGGACCGATCCGCACGCCCGTCGCGCGCCAGTCCAGGCGGGCAAGCGCGGGCGCCCGGCCCACCGATAGCAGGGCCTTCTCCACGGTGATGCGCTCACGGCGGCCGCTGGCGTGGACCAGATGGTACTCCACCATGCCGTTCACCGTGCCCAGCCCGTCGAGGCGCGCGCTGTGATGCACCACCACGCCCTTGCGTTCCAGATTGCGGGCCACCAGCTCGGAAACGTCCTCGTCCTCGAAGGGCAGGATGCGCGGTGCCCGATCGATCAAGTGCACACGGGTGCCGCCGAGGTTGGCGAAGATGCTGGCGAACTCGCAGCCGATCACGCCGGCGCCCACGATCACGATGCTGCGCGGCTGCGCGTCAAGGCCGAAGATCCCGTCGCTGGTGAGGATGGACCGCTCGTCCACCGCGATGCCCGGCAAGGTGCGGGGCGTGCTGCCGGTGGCCACGATGATGCGGTCGGCGTGGAGCTGCACGGTGGCATCGCCGCGGCCCACCGCCACGGTGTGCGGGCCGGTGAACCGGGCGGTGCCGCGCTGGTGGCGGAACAGGCCGGGCCGCTCGGCGCCCCGTGCCGCCAGCAGTTGCATGTGGCAGGCGAAGAGATATTTGCGCTCGAAGGCCGCCTCGTGCATGGTGCGCATCACCTCGTCCCAGCCCAGGTGGAAGGGCTCGCGCCCACGATCGCGCATCAGTTCGTTGGCGGTGCTGACCCGCTGGGCGACCTCCCACAAGGTCTTGCTCATCAGCGCACCCTGGTAGATGCCCGTACCGCCGATCGGCCCGCGCTCCACCAATACGGTGCGCTTGCCGTGGTCCAGGGCCCGCATGGCGGCGGCATAGCCGGCGGGGCCGCCGCCGATCACACAAAGGTCGAAGTTCTCCATGGACATGGTCGGGTCACCGGACGTGTTGTCGATCCAGCGGATAGCTCATACGATATCGGCATGGCAGGGTTCAGGCCGGTGGCTTCCCGTGCGATGTGTTCCAAGGCCCGGCCACGTCCTTGGCCCAGGCCGCCCGCCGCCAGCCTGAATGGCCGATGATCACGGGGACCTGTCAATGAACCTTGAGATCCCTATATTCACACTCCTCTGCGATCAACCTCACACACCACGGACCCTTCATACCATGTTCTACCGCCCCCTTATCCTATTCGGTGTTAAGCAGTCCGGCCCCGCGTCGAGATGAGAGCTTGGTTTACAGGTCTCTTGTTCGGATGGGCCGTTTTGGCTGCGGGCCAGCCCACATGGGAGTTCATCATGCCGGTCGGGGGACGGAACGCATGGGCGCGGGACATCATCGAATTGGATGACCGGTATGTGGTGACCAGCACGGCGTTGGATGATACCAGCGGTACGCTGCACGTGCATGTCCTTTCAGTGAACGGCGAGCATTTGGCCACACATGAGCTAACGGCCCCGGGGGACGACGCCGATGTTTGCTGCCTGACCGCCGGATCGGACGGTATCCTTGTGTGGGGTTCCGTGGGGTTATTCGGCTCGTCCCCTGCCTTTCTCCGGTTCCATTTGGACGATTCCTTGGCTCCGATCGGGATATCCAACTACCCGGTGGACCTTGAACTGGCCTTTTTCCGGGCCGATAACGTGGTAACCTACCCGGACGGGGGTGTACTCCTCTTTGGCTATGGCAGGGAAGTGCCTCAGTTCCCGCACCTTTGGAGCGCTGCTTTCGTCAAGCTCAACGAAGAGGCGGCACCTGTGGCCTTCCGGATATTCACGTCCGGCCCGGACCAGCTTATGACAGCACAGCACGGGGTATACCTCGGTGCCGAAGGGAACACCTTGACCGCGTTCATGGGCCATGTTTCCGAAACCGAAATCAATGGCCGTACGGAATTCCTGCGTTTGGACGATGCCCTGAACGTGATATCGGGCTTCCCTGGCCCCAACATCCAAAACGGATGGAGCTTGGTCCACCCGGATAGCGTGATCGGGGACCAACCGTATGTCCATGCCCTTTCGTCCGGCAATTTTGTGATCTCGGGTAGTGTGGGCACTATCCAGTCCCGATGGAATGCGGTGATCAAGACGGACTCGGGCGGGTCACTCCTGGCCACCTATCTACCGCCGAACACGGCCGCCCTCAACACCACGCCCCGGTTACAGGCCATGGCTGCGGCCGGCATGGAGCAATTGCATTTTTGCCAAGTGGAAGGTCTCCAGTTGGGGATGTCATCGTCCGGAGACATTTCCCTCTTCATGCCGACCGAACCCTCGCGTGTGCGCGTCATCAAGTTGGACACCGCTTTGAACGTCATGTGCGCGCATGTGATCGATGGTCATTTGGACGGCCGCTATTACCTGCCCACCCGGATACGGTCCACGAACGATGGTGGCCACGTCATCATCGGGGCGAGCATGGAGCCGGGCACCTTGGAAAGCAGTGCCATCTGGGTGGCCAAATTCCCGGCGGAGGCTTGTGCCACGCATGTACCCGAACGTGTTGCGGTGCAAGACCATCGGGTCCATCCCAATCCAGGGAACACATCGTTCGTCCTCCACCTTTCCGGTGTCGTGCAGCCGGGCGGCCGGTTGTTCCTCCATGGCCCCGATGGACACCGGGTGCGGGCCGTCGGGGTGCAGGGGAACCGGGCGGTAGTGGAGGTCGGCGACCTGGCCAGTGGTATCTATTTCTACCGCATTGAGCGAGCGGACGGCTCCCCATGGGCGTCGGGCAGGTGGGTGAAGGAATGAGGGTCAGGGACCGGTCCAACGGAGACTTTTGACCATTGGCGGATCGGTCCCATCCTGCTGCTGCGCATATCGGTTCGACGAGCATCCGCTAGGCCGGCGGCAACACATGGTCCCGCCCCATGGACCTGCCGATCGGGCCGATGGGCCGGGGCACCGGGGAGCCGCCCCGGTATCCTTTGGAAGGCCGCTTCCGTAGCAACGCACGGTGAAAAACACGCGCCCGTTGCTCCCTGTACGGAACATATCGTCGCTGATGGCCTTCGCGCTGGCCGGCGCGCTGCATGCGCAGTGCCCGCAGCTGTACGACGGCGACGGCCTGCCCTCGGCGGCCCCGGAATGGTACAACTGCTCGGGCACGGCCTACACGCTGTTGATCGGCAGCACGCAGGCCGTGGGGCCTTACACCATCGACTGGGGCGACGGCAGCCCGGTGCAGAACGGGGCCGCATTGACCCCGCCGCAAACGGTGCTGCACACGTATGCGGCCGCGGTGGCCACCTACACCGTCACCTTCACCGACCTCACCACCGGTTGCGTGGTGACCGGCACGCTGGTGATGGAGCAGAGCACCAGCGCCTCCATCCAGATCCCCGTGGGCGGCCTCACCCAGGTATGCGCCCCGCACCCGGTGGAGTTCATCAACAGCAGCACCAACGTGTCGCCCAACACGGTGTTCACCTGGGACTTCGGCGACGGGTCCCCGATCCTCACCTTCGACCATACCAACTGGTTGCAGACCATCTCCCACACCTACGAGCAGGGCACGGTGGACTGTGAGACGGTGGTGACCCTGACCGCCTCCAACCTGTGCAACCAGCAGCAGGGCGGCCAGAGCGTGGCCACCTTCAACCCGATCCGCATCTGGGACATCGACGACGCGGCCATCACCCCCAGCGCCACGCTGCTGTGCTGGCCGGACAACGAAGTGACCTACGTGAACACCACCGAGCGCAACTGCTACACCCAGGGCAACATCTTCCAGCGGTACGAGCTGTGGAACTTCGGTGATCACTGGGGCACGGGCCAGGACAGCATCATCGACTGGACGCCCTGGCCGCCCACCTTCCCGCACACCATCGCCTACCCGGGCATCGGCGTGTACGAGGTGATGCTCTTGGACAGCAACTATTGCGGGATCGACACGGCCCTGATCCAGATCGAGATCGTGCCGCCGCCCAGCGTGGACCTTACCGCCGCCCCGCCCCTGATCTGTGCCGGCGGCACGGTGGTGTTCGAGCAGACCGTGACCGGGGGGGCCAACCAGTTCCAATGGGACTTCGGCACCGGCGCCGGCTGGCAGACCACCGGTGGCGGCGACCAGGCCTTCACCTACAACGCTCCCGGCAGCTACACCGCGTCCTTCGCGGCCAGCATCCAGAACGCCACCGCCGGATGCGCCGATACCGCCAGCGTGACGGTGCAGGTGCTGGAAAGCCCGAACGCCTCGTTCACCGTGGACCAGGATGCGGCCTGCGAGCAGATCACCGTGGCCTTCACCAACACCTCCACCCTGGGCGTGAGCTACCATTGGGACTTCGGTGACGGTAGCACCAGCACGCTGGCCGATCCGCCGCCGCACACCTATTCCACGCCCGGCGCCTACCAGGTGGTGCTCACCGTCACCAACGAGGACGACTGCAGCGCGCAGGCCACCCAGGTGATCGACGTGTTCGCCCTGCCGCAGCCGGTCATCGGCGCGCCCAGCGTTTGCCTGGGCATGCCGTCGCAATTGTTCGACCAGACCATGACCGAGCCCGGCAACCCCGTGGAGCAATGGGAATGGGACCTGGGCGACGGCAGCACCAGCACCGACCAGTCGCCGCTGCACACCTACGCCACGGCCGGCACCTTCACCGTGCAGCTCACCGTGACCACGCCGTACTGCAGCGGCACCACCACCATGGACGTGCAGGTGGAGGCCCCGCCATCGGCGTCCTTCGTTCCGGGCACCGTGCTGGGCTGCTCGCCGCTGGCCGTTGACCTGGCCAATACCAGCACCGGCGGGGCCACCGCCACCTGGTCCTTCGGCGATGGCGCGGGCACGAACACCTGGGACGCCACGCACACCTTCCTCAACCTGGGTGCCACGGACACCACCTACGCCGTGCAATTGGTGGTTTCCACGCCCTTCGGATGCACGGACACCACCACGGTGCCCATCACCGTGGCGCCGGCGGTACTCGCGCTCTTCACCCATGACGCCGCCACCGGGTGCGCCCCGATGGACGTGCAGTTCACCAACAACAGCACCGGTGCGGGCGCCTTCCTGTGGGACTTCGGCGACGGAAGCACGTCCACCGACACCGCGCCGCAGCATGCCTACGTGAACACCACCCTGTTCCTGCAGACCTTCAACGTGACGCTGGTGGCCACCTCCCCGGCGGGCTGCGCCGACACCGCGAGCGCCCCGATCATGGTGTACCCCACGGCCGACTTCGCCTTCACCGCCGCGCCCGACAGCGGGTGCAGCCCGTTGCAGGTCACCTTCCCCTCGGTGGTGGGCGCGGTGACCTACCAGTGGTATTTCGGCGACGGCACCTACGGCTCCGGTCCATCGCCCGTGCATACCTACCTCAATACCACCGGCCAGGTGGAGGTCTTCGACGTGATGATGGTGGGCGCCAACGCCTTCGGATGCACCGACACCACCACCGCGCAGATCACCGTGTTCCCCGATCCCATGGCGCAGATGCAGCTCGGGGCCACCGTGGGCTGCCACCCGTTCACCACCGAACTGGCCAACACCTCCACCGGCGGCGACCAGTACACATGGACATACGGTGACGGCCAAACCGCCACGCTGGCGGACAGCGTACACACCCACACTTGGTACAACTACGCCGGCCCGGGCACGGCCACCTTCCCGGTGACGCTCACGGCCACCACCGTGCATGGCTGCACCAGCACCACCAGCATGCAAGTGCAGGTACACCCGGCGGTGACCGCCGCCTTCGTGGCACCGGACAGCGCCTGCGCCCCGCTCACCGTGCCCTTCGTGAACGTGAGCACCGGTGCCGCCAGCTACCAATGGGCGTTCGGCGACGGCTTCTACGCCATGGTGCCGGCCCCCACGCACACCTACGACAACCAGGGCCTGGACAACATCACCTTCACCCCCGTGCTGGTGGCCACATCGGCCTTCGGATGCACGGACACCGCCAGCGCGCCCATCGTGGTGCATCCGCGGCCCATCGCGCAGTTCACGCCCAGCACCACCGCCGGCTGCCAGCCGTTGGACGTGCAGTTCACGGACTTCACCATCGGCGCCACCACCATGGGCTGGAGCTTCGGTGACGGCAGTTCCGTGCAGACCGGCCCGGGCGATGCCGCGCACACCTACACGCACGAATCGCCCGACCCGGTGCTGTTCGAAACCGTACTGGTGGCGACATCGGCATACGGCTGCACGGATACCACGCAGGCCACGGTCCAGGTGTACCCCCCCGTGGACGCCGCCTTCACCGTGCCCGCACAAGGGTGCTCGCCCATGACGGTGGCCCCGACGGACCAAAGCACGGGCGCCAACAGCCTGCTGTGGGACATGGGCAACGGCAACGTGCTGGTGGGCGATGCGCCGCAGCAGACCTACGTGAACAGCACGCAGGACGTGCAGGTGTACACCATCACCCTCACGGCCACATCACCTTATGGATGCACTGCCCAGGTGCAACACGATGTGACCGTGCTGCCCGTGCCCTTCGCGGCGTTCCAGGCCACTCCCTTCCTGCAGCAATACCCCGATGCCACCGTGGACATCGTGAACAACAGCAGCCCCGGGCCATGGGCGTACCAGTGGGACTTCGGCGATGGCAACGGCTCCGCCGACCAGGACCCGGCGTCGCACACGTACGGTACCTGGGGGCAGTACACCATCACGCTCATCGTGTCCAGCGCCTTCTGCACCGACACCGTGAGCCAGATGGTGGAAGTGCAGCCGCCGCTGCCCACGGCCAGCTTCATCGGCAGCGGGGAGGGCTGCGCACCGCTCACCGTGCAGTTCACCAACACCTCATTGGGGGGCCTCAGCTACCAGTGGAACTTCGGTGACGGCGGCACCAGCTCGGCCACCGACCCGGTGCATACCTACACCGTGCCCGGCACCTACACCGTGAGCCTCACGGCCTTCGGCATCGGCGGCGGGGTGAACACCATGGTGAAGACCGACAGCGTGGTGGTACACCCCAACGCCATCGCCTACTTCGCCCTGATGCCCAACGAGGTGGTGGTGCCCAGCCAGCCGGTGTTCACGTACAACCTCTCGGGCAATGCCACGAGCTTCCTCTGGGACTTCGGCGACGGCACCACGTACACCACCATGAACCCGGTGCATTACTACACCGAGGTGGGCACCTTCGACGTGACGCTGATCGCCAACAACCAGTGGAACTGCCCGGACACCTTCACCGTGGAGAACGCGGTGCTCACCAAGGTCTCGGGCGCGATCTCGTTCCCCAACGCGTTCACCCCCGACGACATGGGCCCGGGCGACGGCGCCTACGACCCGCAGGACTTCAGCAACAACGTGTTCTTCCCCGTGCATGAGGGCGTGGAGGAGTACAAGCTGGAGATCTTCAACCGCTGGGGCGAGCTGCTCTTCGTGTCGGACGATGTGCATATCGGCTGGAACGGCTGGTACCGCGGGCGGCCGGCCAAGCAGGACGTGTACGTATGGAAAGCCTTCGCGCGCTTCAGTGACGGCCGCGAAACGCTGCTCAAAGGCGATGTCACCCTCTTACGCTGAAATGATGCAACGGACCTTCCTTCTGATCCTGATCCTTTCCCTGATGCACGGTGCCATGGGCCAGACCGGCTACAACCGCGCGCACAACCGCATGCTGGACGAGGCCAAGCTCCTGCTGGCCACCGGCGAGTACGAGCGGGCCTCGCACCTGTACCGCCGGCTCGTGGGGGTGGACACCACTTTCGCCGAGGTGTACCATGAGCTGGGCCTCTGCCAGCTGCGCATGCCCGGCCAGAAGGACCGCTCCACGGCCCACTTCGAGCATGCCGTGCGCCACGGCCACCTGGAGGCCCATTACCAACTGGGCATGGCCCGCCATCGCCAGCAGCGGTTCGACGCCGCAGTGGAACTCTTCCGCGCATACAAAGAGGGCCGCCAACGCCTGGTGGCCGATCGCGACGTGGACCACGCCATCGGCATGGCCCTCTCGGCCAAGGCACGCATGAAGGACCCGGTGGACGTGCGGATCCGCAACCTCGGGCCGATGGTCAACTCCCCCGGCATGGACTACTGCCCGCTGGTGACGGCCGACGGCAACACCATGTACTTCACCTCGCGCCGCGACGGCACCACCGGTGGCCGCAAGGACGGCGGGGGCCAGTGGTTCGAGGACATCTGGATGGCACGCCGGATCGACGACATCTGGACCAACGCCATGAACGTGCGCGCCCCCCTGAACAGCGCCATGCACGATGCCACCGTGGGCATGGCGCCCGACGGCCGCTCAATGATCATCTATCGTACCCACCCCGACCTGCTGAGCGGCGACCTGTACGAGTCGCGCCTGGTGGACGGCGCCTGGACCGAGCCCGAGCGGATGACCGACCGCATCAACTCGCCCCACCACGAGCCCAGCGCCAGCATCGCCCCCGGCGGTGACGAGATCTACTTCACCAGCGACCGGCCGGGCGGCCATGGCGGCCGTGACATCTACCGCATCCGGCGCCTGCCCAACGGCGAGTGGAGCCTGCCGCTGAACCTGGGCCCCAACGTGAACACGCCGTACGACGAGGACGCGCCTTTCATGCACAGCGACGGCGCCACGCTCTTCTTCAGCAGCAAGGGGCATGACAGCATGGGCGGCTACGACGTGTTCAAGGCCGTGCTCACCGACCCGGACATGAACGGCTGGAGCCTGCCCGAGAACATGGGCTACCCGCTGAACACCGTGAACGACGACATCTACTTCTGCCTGGCCGAGGACGGGCAGACCGGCTGGCTCTCCTCCGAGCGCCCCGGCGGCCTGGGCGGCCAGGACATCTACCAGGTGGAGTTCCCCGGCACCCAGCTGGATTACCTGGTGGTGCGCGGCGTGGTGACCGATGCCGCCGAGGACCCCGTGCAGGCGCGGATCCTGGTCACCGACAAGGAGGGCACCGTCATCCAGGGGGTGTACAACGCCAACGCCCACACCGGCCGCTACCTGCTGGTGCTCACCCCCGGCCAGGAGTACGCCCTCACCGTGGAGGCCAGCGGCTTCGCCACGCAGCACATGCCCCTGGTGGCCCGCACCATCAACGGCACGCGTGAGCTGCCCATGGACATCCTGATGGAGCCGGCCGAGCAACAACTCACCCGGAATGAATAGGTGCCTGGGCCGGCTGCTGCTGATGTGCGTCCCGGGCATGCTCCATGCCCAGGACGCGCACTTCACGCAGTTCTATGCCACGCCCACCCACCTGAGCCCCGCCTTCGCCGGCACCGGTGCGCAGACCCGCCTGGGCATGGTGTACCGCGACCAATGGCCGTCCATCCCCGGGGCCTTCGTCACGGCCAATGCCGCCGTGGACCATTACCTCTCCGAGGTGAACAGCGGGGTGGGCCTGCTGCTGAGCCATGACCGGGCCGGCTCCGGCGCCCTGCGTTACTCCAGCGCCACGCTGCAGTACGCCTACGAGATCGAGATCAGGCGGAAGATGTTCCTGCGGCCGGGCCTGCAATTGGGTTTCGCCAACCATGCGGTGGACTATTCGCGCCTGGTGTTCGGCGACCAACTGGTACGCGGCAGCGAGATCGGCACGTACGAGGCCCTGGACGGGCAGCAGGTGCGGTACACCGACATGGGCACGGGCCTGCTCTTCTTCACACCGAAGCTGTGGGCGGGCGTGGCCTTGCACCACTTGAACCGGCCCAACCAGTCGCTGCTGGGCCATGAGGCCCGCATGCCCATGCGCTTCAGCATGCACGGCGGCTACCGCACCACCCTGCGCAGCCCGGTGATCCGCGAGCATGCGCAGGCCATCGTGCTCGCCTTCAACTACCGGGCGCAGGACAAGTACGACCAACTGGACCTGGGGGCCTACTTCGAGCGGGCGCCCTTCTTCGCCGGCCTGTGGTACCGGGGCCTGCCCTTGCTGAAACGGTACGACCATGGGTATGCGAACCGCGATGCGATCGCCGCGCTGGCGGGCTTCACGGTGAACGACCTGCGGATCGGGTACAGTTACGACATCACCGTTTCGCGCCTGGCCGGGCGCACGGGCGGGGCGCACGAGATCACCCTGGGCTACGAGATCGTGGAGAAGCGGCGCAAGCGCTCCATCACCAAGCGGCGCATCGTGCCCTGCGCGAAGTTCTGATCAACGCACGTGTTCCACGGGAATGTCCAGGGCGCACTTGAAGTGCCCCAGCGGGCAGGCGCGGTAGCCATGCAGGCCGCAGGGCCGGCAATGCAACGGAAGCGGAGTGCCCACGGTGCGGCCGTTGGCATGGAGCGGCCCGAAACCGAAGTCCGGCACGGTGCTGCAGAACACGGCGGTGACCGGGGCGTGCATGGCGCTGGCGATGTGCAACGGCGCGCTGTCGTTGACGTAGTTCATGGCCGCGCCCTCCATCAGCGCGGCGGTGGCCAGCAGCGACAGACGGCCCGCGAGCACGGTGCCACGCCCCGCATCATGCACGATGCCCGCGCACAGGTCCGCATCGCCGGGCGCACCGATCAGCAGCACGGCCACTTCGGCCGGCAGGGTCCGCACCAGCTCCGCCCACTTGTGCGCCGGCCATTGCTTGGTGTACCACACGGAGGCGGGCGCGATGGTGACGTAGGGCCGCCCGGCCAACGCATCCACGTGCGCGCGGGCCTGCGTGCGGTCGGCGGTGGCGGGATGCAGGCGCGGCAGCGGCCTGGCCGCATCGGTGAGGTGGGCGATCAAGGCGTTGAGGCGGTCCACCTCGTGCCGGCCGTCCCCGATCACGTGCTTCACCCGGCGCGTGAACAGGAAGCTGAGCGGGTTCTTGTCGTAGCCCACCTTCTCATCGCCCCGCGCCAGCAGGGTGATCAGGCCCGTGCTGAAGAAGCGTTGCGCGTTGATGATGTGGTGGTAGCGCGTGCGGCGCAGTTCACCGATCAGGTGGAACAGCGCCCGGGTCTTGCCCCTGCCCTTGTCCCACACGTGCACCGCATGGAGGAAGGGGTGGCCGGCGAACAACCCTTCGTTGCCCTTGCGCACCACCAGCTCGATCCGGGCATCGGGATGGAAGGTGCGCAACTTCCCGATGATGGCGGTGGCCAGCACGGCATCGCCGAGGAACGCGGTCTGTATCACCAGGAAGCGCTTCATGGGCCGGCGGCGACCAGGGTGATCAGCACCTTGTCGATGCGGTTGCCGTCCATGTCCAGCACCTCGCCGGTGAAGCCGGCGCCTTCGATCCTGTCGCCGGGCACGGGCAGCCGTTCAAGCCGGTCGAGGAAGTAGCCCGCCACGGTGGTGTAGTCGTCGGTGTTCTCCTCCAGCAGCTCACGGCCCAGGAACCGGTTGAGCTCGCCGATGAGCACCTGGCCGCCCACCAGGTAGGAGCCGTCGGTGCGCTGCACGATCTCCGGCGCCTCGTCCTCGTCCTCATCGGGCAGGTCGCCCACGATGGCCTCGGTGAGGTCGTGCAGGGTGATCATGCCCTTGAGCTGTCCGTGCTCATCGATCACCAGGCCGGTGTACTGCTTGTTGCGCTTGAACTTGTTGAGGATGTTGAAGGCCGAGGCGCTCTGGGGGATGAAGATGGGCGGTCGTACCACGCTGGCCAGGGTGAACCCGGGTTCGTTGAAGCGGTCCAGCAGGTCGCGTATGTTCAGGGTGCCCTGCACGTCGTCGATGTGGCCGTTGCACACCGGGAACTTGCTGTGGTGGCTGTCGCGCACCTGGGCGATGATCGCGTCCAACGGGCTTGTGCTGTCGATCCACTCCAGCTCGTTGCGGTGCGTCATGAGTGTCTTGGCCACCTGGTCGCTGAAGCGGAACAGGTTCTGGTGGGCCTCGCTCTCCTGCTTGTCCAGCACGCCTTGGAGGTTGGCGGTGCGGATCATGGCGCGCAGCTCCTCCTCGCTCACCCGGTCGCTGTCCACCTCCTTGATCGGCAGCACCTTCAGGATGAGCGATGTGCTGGCCGCGAGCAGCTTCACGATGGGGAAGGTGGCCTTGCTGAAGAGGTGGATCACGGGCGCGGCGAACAAGGCGATGCCCTCGGGGTTGTTCAGGGCGATGGTCTTGGGCACCAGTTCGCCCACCACGATGGTGAAGTAGGTGATGCCGCCGATGACCACGGCCAGCGCGAGGGTGTGGGCGTACGGCGCCACCATCGGCCATCGGGCCAGCACGGCGCGCATGTCATCGGTGAGGGCGGCCCCGCCGTACGCGCCGGCCACGATGCCGATGAGGGTGATGCCCACCTGCACGGAACTGAGGAAGTTCTCCGGGTTCTCCAGCAGCCGCAGGATGGTGCGCGCGCGGCCGTTGCCCTGTTCCGCCAGGCTGCGGATGCGGCTTTCCTTCACCGATACCAGGGCGATCTCGCTCAGGGAGAAGAAGCCGTTCAGCAGGGTGAGCAGCGCGATGATCAGGATCTCCATGCCGGGCTGTGGCGATCAAAGATCGGCGTTGGCGGGGAAGTGGGCACCGATGGCCGGGGCCGGGGCGTCGCTTGCCGTGCGGCGCAGGGCGGGTCAGACGGCCACGTCATGCTCCCGCAACGCCTCGTTGAGCGATGTCTTGCGGTCGGTGCTGGCCTTGCGTTGGCCGATGATGAGGGCGCAGGGCACGCCGAACTCGCCGGCGGGGAAGCGTTTGGGCACGGTGCCGGGGATCACCACGCTGCGGGGCGGCACATGGCCCCTCATCTCGCGCGGAGCGGGGCCGGTGGCATCGATGATGCGGGTGCTGGCGGTGAGCACCACGTTGGCGCCCAGTACGGCCTCGCGCCCCACGCGCACGCCTTCCACCACGATGGCGCGCGAGCCGATGAAGCAGCCGTCCTCGATGATCACCGGCGCGGCCTGCACGGGCTCCAGCACCCCGCCGATGCCCACGCCGCCGCTCAGGTGCACGTCAGCGCCGATCTGCGCGCAGCTGCCCACGGTGGCCCAGGTGTCCACCATGGTGCCGGCGCCCACGTACGCGCCGATGTTCACGTAGCTGGGCATGAGTATGGTGCCCGGGGCGATGTAGGCCCCATGGCGCGCCACCGCATGCGGCACCACGCGGATGCCCAGCTCCGCATAGCCGCGCTTGAGCTCCATCTTGTCATGGAACTCCATGGGCCCGGCCTCCATGGTGCGCATGCCGCGCGTGGGGAAGTAGAGGACCACGGCCTTCTTCACCCAGTCGTTCACCGTCCATGCGCCGTTCCCGTCCTGCGGCGGGTCGGCCACGCGCAGGGTGCCTTGGTCCAGCTGGGCGATCACGTGCTCGATGGCCCGCACGGTGTCGGGGTCCTTCAGCCGGGAGCGGTCCTCCCAGGCTTGCTCGATGGTCTGGCGCATGGCGGCGAAAGTAGGTATGCCACCGGGCGGCACGGCCGTCCGTGCGCCATCAGTACATCAGGTCGCCGGCCCCGCCGTACGGCCGCCGCTGCTCGAACTTCAGGTCGCGCAGCACGCTGGCCTTCACGTTGATGCGGAACATGAAGCTCTTGCGCACGCCGATGGGGATGATGTTGAAGTTGAACTCCCAGCAGTGCAGGTCCCAGTACAGGTTGAGCGTGGTGGGCGTCCAGTCCTCATTGGTGAGGTCGTAGCCGCTGCTCACGCCCAGTTTCCAGTGCTTGAGGATGTTCACGTCGCCGTTGAAGATCACGCTCTGGCGCTCGGTGTCCTGGTGGGCGCCGCCCACGTAGCTGCGGTTCACGTCGTAGCTGTAGTTCACGTTGAGGTGCCAGGGCATGCTGAAGTTGATGCGGGCGCCCTTGTTCGGGTCGCTGTCCTCCACCACCTGCCGTTCGCCGGCATCGTCGCGCGCGGTGCCCGCGGGCTGTCCGTAGCGCTTGCTCTTCAGGTCGAAGCCCAGGGCCACGTTGGTGTAGGCCATGCGGGCCAGGCGGCCGGTGGCGGCGTACTCGCTGGTGTTGATGCGCTGCCCCAGGCCGTTCACCGCGTACGGGTCCCACAAGCTGGTCACGTTCACGTTCAGGGCGTTGAACAGGGTGGTGCGGGCGGACACGTTCACCGGTGACCAGTTGAGCGAATCGGCGAGCAGGTCGTAATTGGTGTTGATGCCCACGAAGTCGAGCAGCTTCACCTTCTTGTACGTCTCTTCGGCGCGCCCGGTGCTGTCCGGCGGGGCCTTGCGGTCCAGCACCTTGGCCTCCACGTTGTTGATCAGGCCCAGCGCAAGGGTGCTGCTGCGGCCGGCGGCGGGCTTGCCGAAGATGCCGGTGTCCCACGGCGAATAGCTGCCCTGCGTGCCGCCGGGGCCGTAGGGGCCGGTGATCTCGGTGCTTTGGTCGGGGCGGTAGTTGAAGCTGGCGGTGGGCGTCATCACGTGGCGGATGGCGCGCAGGCGTTTGCTGCGGTAGCTGTACATGAAATACAGCTTGCTGGTGAGGGTGGCGCCGGCGCTCCATTCGAAGGGGGCACCGAAGGTGGGCACGGTGTCCGTGCGCACGAAGCTGCTGTCGCCTTCGGTCACGAGCCCCTTGCGCAGACGGCTGAAGTACATGCGGTCGGTGGCACGGAACTCGGGGTTGAGGCTGAAGAAACGGTTCTTCAGGGTGGTGCCCACGTTGGCGGTGTGGCGCACGCCGTTGCGCATCTGCCCGGCCAGATAGGCCAGGTTGTCCAGCGCGATCCGGTCCTCGGTGGTGCTGAGGCGGTTCTCGAAGTAGGCGGTGTAGTTCACGCTCAACTGGTCGTACCAGCGGGGAGCGGCGCCGGCCGGGCGCAGCAGCTGCACGGGCAGGATGCGTTGCAGGTTGAAGGTGAGCGCCGGCAGGGTGAGGTCGAAGGTGCGGTTCAGGGTGTTCTGGCTGTGGCGCAGGTTGGCGCTGAGGTTGAACGGGCGGCCGGGCCACAGGTGGGTCCAGGCGATGTTGCTCTGGAAGGTGTTGCTCAGGTAGTCGTTGAGGTTGCTGTTGAAGTTGTTGGAGAAGTTCTGGCTGGTGCCCACGTTCACACTGGCGCTGAAGCGGTCGGTGAGGCTGGCGCGGCTGTCCACCTGGTGGTCCCAGCGCACGAAGAAGTTGTTCAGCCGGCTGAAGTCGGGGAACTCGGGGTCGCTGTTGAGCTGGGTGCTTCGGCTGATGTCCAGATGGCCGGTGTAGCGGTAGCGGGTGCGGTACCGGGCCTGGGCGCGCGCGGCCCAGCTGCCGCGGCTGTATATGTCGCCGGTGAGCTGCAGGTCGGCATGGTCGCTCAACGGCAGGTAGTAGCCACCGTTGAGCAGGAAGTAGCCCAGCTGGTCGCTGTTGCCCCACACGGGGATGAGCACGCCGCTGCTGCGCCCCTTCTTGTTGGGGAACAGGCCGAAGGGCACGGCCAGCGGGGTGGGCACGGGCCCCACCTTCATGAAGGCCGGCCCGGTCACGATCTTGTCGTCGGGCAGCACCATCATGCGCCCCACACGGAAGTGGTAGTGGGGCCGGGGCCGGTCGCACGTGGTGAGCATGCCGCCGGTACTGTGTACTTCGCCGTCGGGGTGGCGCTTGCTCAGGCGGGCGTGTACCCAGGTCTCCTGCTCCTGGGTGGTGACGTCGCGGATCAGCCCGGTCTTGCTGCGGAAGCTGTACCGGATGCTGTCGGCGTCGAAGGAGTGGCCTTCCTGGGTGAAGCGCGGCTTGCCCTGCTCGGCCCCGGTGCTGTCCGGCGCACCAAAAGCATGGGCCTCCTCGTTCTTGAAGCTGAAGATGATGCGTTCGGCGCTGAGCTGCACGCCTTCGTAGGTGACGGTGGCGGCCCCGAACAGATGGACCTCCTGCGCGCCCAGGTCGTACCGGATGCTGTCGCGGGCACTGTACGCCACCTCGCTCTCCAGGGCCTGCGCCCCCAGCCGCTGCACCCCCGTGCCCGCCAACAGCAACGTGATGAAAACTGCCCGCCCCCACCCGCCCGCGCCCGTGCCCGGCCCGTTAAGTTCGCGCCATGAAGGCGGGGTACGTCGTGTTCGCGTCATGGATGCGCCGGGCCTGTGCCCGGGAACGGGCGCGGCGAAAATACCGCAACCCCCTGCGCCGCCCATGGAACGCCGGTTGATCGGAACATCGTGCGGGGCCGCCCTGCTGCTGGCGCTGGCCCTCGGCTCCCCGCACGGGGGCGCCGCCCAGGGCCGCGACCCCGTGCGCATCCGCACCGTGGTGATCGACCCCGGGCACGGCGGGAAGGACCCCGGCGCGGTGGGCACCGGCCGGTACAAGACCTACGAGAAGGACATCGTGCTGAACGTGGGCCTGCTCGCCGGCAAGTACATCGCCGAGGCCTTCCCCGACGTGAAGGTGATCTACACCCGCGACAAGGACCACTTCGTGGAACTGATGGAGCGCAGCCAGATCGCCAACCGGGCCCAGGCCGACCTGTTCATCAGCATCCACTGCAACAGCAACGATTCGCCCAAGCCGGTGGGGGCCGAGACCTTCGTGATGGGCCTGCACAAGACCGAGGCCAACATGCGCGTGGCCATGAAGGAGAACGCCTCGATCCTGCTGGAGGAGGGCCACGAACTGCGCTACGACGGCTTCGACCCGAAGGACCCCGAGAGCATCATCGCGTTGAGCCTGCGCCAGAACGTTTTCCTTGACCAAAGCCTCCTGTACAGCGCGCTGGTGCAAAAGCAGTTCAAGGAGCGCGTGGGCCGGCCGGACCGCGGGGTGAAGCAGGCGGGCTTCCTGGTGATTAGCTATACCACCATGCCGGCCGTGCTGGTGGAGCTGGGCTTCATCAGCAACCCGGAGGAAGAGGACTTTTTACAGGGCGCGCAGGGGCAGGACTACATGGCCAGCGCCATCTACCGGGCCTTCAAGGAGTACAAGGCCAACCTGGAGAGCCATGGCGCCACCGCCGCGCCGCCGGTGGCCGAGGCGGCCGAGGAGCCCGCGCCCGCCCCGGTCGTCATCGCCAGCGGGGTGCGCTTCAAGGTGCAGGTGGCCACCACCGCGAAGCGCACCGACACCCGGCCCGCCAACTTCAACGGGCTCCAGGGCGTGGAGGAACACAAGGGCGCCGGGCTGTTCCGCTACACCGTGGGCGACGAGACCACCCTGGAGGCCGCCCGTACCTTGCAGGCCCGTTGCCGGGAGAAAGGCTTCGACGGCGCCTTCATCGTGGCATACCGCAACGGTGAGCGGATCGATCTGCAGGAAGCTGTTAAATTGGCCCATGGCCGCTGAGCGGAGTACGGGCATGAGCGCATGAAGCGACGTGAATACACCATCGCCCTGCTGGTACTGGCCGGGGCCGCACTGCTGATCTTCGGCATCAACTTCCTCAAGGGCCTGGACCTGCTGCAGAAGCGCAACGTGTACCACGTGGTGTACGGCAACGTCGCGGGCATCGGCGAATCCAGCCCGGTGTACTACAACGGCTACAAGGTGGGCCAGGTGGTGCGCACCCATTTCATGCCGCGCACGGGCCATATCGCGGTGAGCTTCCAGCTGAACGAACGCGACCTGCACCTGCCGCGCGACAGCCGGGTGGAGATCTACAGCGCCGACCTCTTCAGCCGCGCCCTGCAGCTGCTGCCCGGCACGACCCCCGCCATGGCCGCCCCCGGCGACACCCTCATGGGCGGTGCCCAGCTCAGCCTCACCGATGCCGTGGGCGAGCAGATCGACCCGCTCAAGCGCAAGGCCGAGGGCATGCTCGCCAGCGTGGACTCCGTGCTCACCGCCCTGCAGCTCATCCTCAACGACAGTGCCCGGCGCGATATCGACGCCAGCTTCTCCAGCATCCGCAGCACCCTGGAGACCTTCAACCAGAGCGCCCAGCGGCTCGATGCCATGATCGCCGCCGAGCGGGTCACCGTCCACAACGCCCTGGCCAACATCGAGGACGTCACCGGCAATCTGCGGTCGTACAATGATGAGATCGGCCGCATCATCTCCAACCTCGACTCCGTCAGCACCACCCTGGCCGACGGCGGGCTGGACCGGGTGATGGCCGACCTCACCTCCGCCAGCGGCCAACTCAAGACCATGATGGACCGCATGGAGCAGGGCCAGGGCACCTTGGGCGCGCTGCTGCACAACGACACCCTCTACCAGAACCTGCAAAGCGCCAGCCGCGAGATGGACATGCTGATCGAGGACCTGCGCCTGAACCCCAACCGCTACGTGCATCTGTCGTTGTTCGGCAAGAAGGACAAGCTGCCCAAGCTCAGCGACAGCGACGTGGACCGTATCAAGCGCGCGCTGCAGGAGGACAAACGCATGCAGCGATGATCGCCTCCATCGTCTTCGTCGTCCTGCTGCTGGCCGCCGGTGCGCTCTTCGCCCGCAACGCGATGCGCATCCGCCGCAACATCCTGCTGGGGCGCGATGAGGACCGCACCGACCGCCGCACCGAACGCTGGGCCACCATGGCGCGCGTGGCGCTGGGCCAGAGCAAGATGGTGGTGCGCCCCATCGCGGGCATCCTGCACATCCTGGTCTACGCCGGTTTCGTCATCATCAACATCGAGATGCTGGAGATCGTCATCGACGGCATCTTCGGCACCCACCGCGTACTGAGCTTCCTCGGTGGCTTCTACGACTTCCTCATCGCCGGCTTCGAGTGGCTCGCCCTCGGCGTGTGGGTGAGCTGCGCCATCTTCCTCGTGCGCCGCAACATCATCAAGCTGAAGCGCTTCGCCATGAAGGAGCTCGATGGCTGGCCGCGCACCGATGCCAACCTGATCCTCTTCACCGAGATCGCGCTAATGACTGCCTTCCTGCTCATGAATGCGGCGGATATGGGGATCCAAGCCCAAACGGATACGCTTGGCCGCAGCTACGATTTTCCCATAAGCGGCACCATCGCCCATCTTTTGAACTTTCCGACTTTCCAACCTTCCAGCCTGATCCTCATTGAACGGATATGCTGGTGGTTCCACATCATCGGCGTGTTCGCCTTCCTCAACTACCTCGTGGTGAGCAAGCACCTGCACATCCTGTTGGCCTTCCCCAACACGTGGTACAGTAAGCTGAAGCCGAAGACCGAGATGGAGAACATGCCGCGCATCACCGGCGAGGTGATGAGCATGATGGACCCTTCCGTGCTGCCGCCCGAGCCTGCACCCGCGCGCAAAGTGGCCGGTATGGAAGTGAACGAACGCTTCGGCGCCAAGGACGTGTTCGACCTCAGCTGGAAGAGCCTGATGGACGCCTACACCTGCACCGAGTGCGGGCGTTGCACCAGTGAGTGTCCGGCCAACATCACCGGCAAGCTGCTCAGTCCGCGCAAGATCATGATGGACACGCGTGACCGCCTCGCCGAGGTGGGCCGCAACATCGATACCAACAAGGGCACCTTCACCGAGGACGGCAAGGATCTGCACAGCCGCATCACCGATGAGGAGCTGTGGGCCTGCACCACCTGCAACGCCTGCACCCAGGCCTGCCCGGTGAACATCGATCCGGTCCACATCATCATGGAGATGCGCCGCTACCTCGTGATGGAACAGAGCAGCACCCGCCCCGCGCTCACCAGCATGTTCAACAACGTGGAGAACAACGGCGCACCCTGGGCGTTCGGGCCGGACAGAAGGATGGAATGGACGCAGGGATCATGATGGATTTTTACACAGGACGACCGGTTGGAGTGAACGCAGGGGGCATGATCGATGCACCCGTAGCGTCGACCCACCGGGTCGACCCGAAATGATCACGATGGAACAACCGCGCATCCCCACCATGGCCGAGTTCGCCGCCACCGGCGAAGTCCCCGAAGTCCTGTTCTGGATCGGTTGCGCCGGTTCGTTCGATGACCGCGCGAAGAAGATCACCAAGGCCTTCGTCCGCATCCTCCACGCGGCCAACGTCAAGTTCGCCGTGCTGGGGCAGGAGGAAAGCTGCACCGGCGATCCCGCCCGCCGCGCCGGCAACGAGTTCCTGTTCCAGATGCAGGCCCTCACCAACGTCACCGTGCTGAACGGCTACGGCATCAAGCGCATCGTCACCGCCTGCCCGCACTGCTTCAACACCATCAAGAACGAATACCCCGCACTGGGCGGCACCTACGAGGTGATGCACCATTCGCAGTTCATCAACGCGCTGATCAAGGAGGGCCGCATCAAGGTGGAGGGCGGCTCGTTCCAGGGCAAGCGCATCACCTTCCACGATCCCTGCTACCTGGGCCGCGGCAACGGCGAGTACGAGGCGCCGCGCGAAGTGCTGCTGAAGCTCGATGCCGCGCTGGTGGAGATGAAGCGCAGCCGCGCCAAGGGCCTGTGCTGCGGGGCCGGTGGCGCCCAGATGTTCAAGGAGGCCGAACCCGGCGACCGCGAGGTGAACGTGGAGCGCAGCGAGGAGGCCCTGGCCCAGGGACCGCAGATCATCGCCGCCGGCTGCCCCTTCTGCAACACCATGCTCACCGACGGCGTGAAGCACTTCAACAAGGAGGGTGAAGTGCAGGTGAAGGACATCGCCGAGCTGATCGCGGAGGCGGGCGACCTGTAGACCGTCGCGCTCGCCGTTCCCGTCCGCGCACCTACCTTTGTGCATGGACCGTCATGCTTCCGCCCCCGTGAAGAAGGCCGCCGCTGCGGCCAACGGCGCCCCGCCGCAAGGGAAGTTCGCCGCCGAAGGGCTCACCTACGATGATGTGCTGCTGGTGCCCGCGTACAGCGAGGTGCTGCCGCGCGACGTGGACATCCGCTCACGCTTCAGCCGCCACATCGCGGTGAACGTGCCGATCGTATCGGCCGCCATGGACACGGTGACCGGCGCCGACCTGGCCATCGCCATTGCCCAGGCCGGCGGCATCGGGGTGGTACACAAGAACCAGCCCGCCGCCGACCAGGCCGCCGAGGTGCGCCGTGTGAAGCGCTCCGAGAGCGGCATGATCCTGGACCCCGTGAAGCTGCACGAGGACGCCCTGGTGGGCGACGCGCTCAAGCTCATGGCCGAGCACCGCATCGGCGGCATCCCCGTGGTGGACGCGCAGCAGCGCCTGGTGGGCATCGTCACCAACCGCGACCTGCGCTTCGAGAAGCGCGGCAGCCGCCCGGTGGCCGAGGTGATGACCAAGGACCGCATCGTCACCGCCAAGCCGGACACCACCATGGCCCAGGCCGAGGAGATCCTGCAGCAGCACAAGATCGAGAAGCTGCCGGTGATCACCGCGGACGGCACCCTGGCCGGTTTGATCACCTACAAGGACATCATCAAGCTGAAGGAGCGCCCCCACGCCTGCAAGGACCGCCACGGCCGCCTGCGCGTGGCCGCCGCCATCGGTGTGACGCTGCACGACATGGAGCGGCCCCGCCTGCTGGTGGAGGCCGGTGTGGACGCCCTGGTGATCGACACCGCCCACGGCCACAGCCGCGGCGTGATGGACATGCTGCGTGCCGTGCGCAAGGAGTTCCCCGATGTGGACGTGGTGGTGGGCAACGTGGCCACCGCCGAGGCCGCCCGCGCCCTGGCCGAGGCCGGTGCCGACGCCGTGAAGGTGGGCATCGGGCCCGGCAGCATCTGCACCACCCGCGTGATCGCCGGCGTGGGCATGCCCCAGCTCACCGCCGTGCTCGAATGCGCCCAGGCCCTCGAGGGCACCGGCGTGCCCGTGATCGCCGACGGCGGCATCCGCTACTCCGGCGACGTGGTGAAGGCCCTGGCCGCCGGCGCCGGCACCGTGATGATCGGCAGCATGTTCGCCGGCGTGGAGGAGAGCCCCGGCGAGACCATCATCTACGAGGGCCGCCGCTTCAAGGCCTACCGCGGCATGGGCAGCATCGAGGCCATGCAGCTGGGCAGCAAGGACCGCTACTTCCAGGACATGGAGGACGACATCAAGAAGCTGGTGCCCGAGGGGATCAGCGGGCGGGTGCCTTACAAGGGCCCGCTGGCCGAGGTGATGCACCAGCTCACCGGCGGTTTGCGCGCGGGCATGGGCTATTGCGGCGCCCCCTCCATCGATGTGCTGAAGAACGCCCGCTTCATCCGCATCACCATGGCGGGCATGAAGGAAGGCCACCCGCACGACGTGTACATCACGCGCGAGGCGCCCAACTACAGCCACAAATAGCGGGTCGCCGCCGATCCTCTCCCCCGCCCTGCCCGGGTGCCGCCCATGGGCCCGCATCCCGGTCGGGGTCCGGTCCCGGTCAGTGCGTGGCCAGCTTGCGCACCATCTCCTGGGTGAAGCTCGATGCGGCCGGCCCGTAAGCGTTCACCAGCACGCCCCGCACCGCACCGTCCTTGGAACTGATGGCGTACACGATGCTCTGGTCATCGGGGTCGGTCATGCCCTCGAAGCGATGGAACTCGTCGATCTCGAACTCGTCGGGGTCCAGGTTCACACCGCGCTGGTGGCACACCAGGCAATGCCCGCCGGCGGTGAGGTCGTCGGTGTAGCCGCGCTTCTGCAGGTCGTTCACGGCTTCGGAGAGGGTGGAATAGGAGCGCATGGGGTGAAGGTACGACCGGGCCGTAGGATACCGTCAGTGCCCGGGGCACGGTATCAGGCAAGCGCGCCGGCCCGCCGCTCCAGTTCGGCCAGCAGCGGCTCGGACACGGGCCGCTCCAGTTTGCGGGCGAACAGCTTGCCGCTGCCGAGCACGGCATGCAGGTCGTCCAGGTCCAGCACAGCCGGGGTGCTGCCGTTGCGCCGGCGCCAATCCACGTAGCGCAGGTTGTCGTTCACCACGTTCGGGGCGAACGGCGAGTCGAGCACCAGGGTCTGCACCAGGACCTCCTCGCCGCAATGGGTATGGGCGAAGCGGCGCAGCAGGCGCGGCTCGCGGTCCAGGCGGTCCAGCAGGTGGGCCACGCATTCCCGGCTCAGGCTCCACCAGGTGCTCCCGCCGTACAGCGGTGGCAGACCCCGTGTGCTGCGCCGTATGCCCAGCGCCTTCTGCCAGCGCGCCAAGCGGTTGGTCCAAAGCCGGTTGTTGCCGCGCTTCACGTCGATCCAGTCCAATGGGTGGTACAGCTCGATGCGGTCGAGCCCGCCGTCGCGCCAGTGGTGGGTGGGCAGGGCGAAGTGCTCGAGGAATTCCTTCCCGCGGCGGGCCTCCATGCGGGCATCCAGCTCGGCCGGGGCCAGCAGGGGGTGGTCGCTGCCGCTGATGGCGTGCAGGTAATGGGCCTCGCCGTCCTCCACGGCCAGCCGGGCCAGGTGCAGGATGGCCTTGAGGTGGGCGCTGCTTCCCCATCGCACGCGGTACCGGCGGCTCAGCGCGTTCACGTTCTCCTCGGCCAGCAGCGCGTCCAGGTCCGCGCGGGGCACGCGGCTGCGGCGGTCCAGGTGGATGTACACGTGCGCCTCCGGCCCCAGGGCCCGCACCAACCGCACCAGCCGCGGAACGTCCTTGTACGCGGTGATCAGGAACGCGTGGACCATCGGCGGCAAATGTACCGGGAGCGGCCATCGGCCCACATGCCCGCCGCCGCCTTCGGGCCTTCACGCCGACTTCTCGCTCAGCTCCAGCCACCGGTCGGTCATGCGGTCCACCTGGCGCACCACCTCCTCCAGCTCCAGCGAGCGCCGGGCGATCTCCTCGTGGCCCACACCGGCCTCCATCAACGATGCGTTGAGCTGCTCCTTGCGCTCTTCCAGCACGGGCAGTTCCAGGTCGATGCGTTCCAGCTCACGCGCCTCGGCCCAGGTGAGCTTGCGCGCCTTGGGCTTGGTCCCCCCGGCGGGCGCGGCGGGGGCGTCCGCCCGTGCCGCAGGCGGGGGGGCGGCCTCCTGGCGGGCCGCGGTGCGGCGGCGGCGGTGCAGGTCGGTGTAGCTGCCCACCCATTCCTTGATCACGCCTTCACCTTCGAAATAGAGCAGCTTGTTGCACACCTTGTCCACGAAGAAGCGGTCGTGGCTCACGATCAGCAGCACGGCATCGAGCTCGGTGAGGAAATCCTCCAAGGCGTTGAGCGTGGGAATGTCCAGGTCGTTGGTGGGCTCGTCCAGCACCAGCAGGTTGGGGTTGCGCATGAGCACCGTGCACAGGTACAGGCGCCGGCGCTCACCGCCGCTGAGGGTGCTCACGTACTGGTACTGCTGGTCCTTGTCGAAGAGGAAGCGCTCCAACAGCTGCGATGCGCTGAGGGTGCGGCCCTTGTTCAGGGGGATCGTCTCGGCGATGTCGCGCACCACTTCGATGATCCGCTTGTCCTCCTCCACCTGCAGGCCGCGCTGGTCGAAGATCCCCAGCACCACGGTGTCGCCGATGGTGACCTTGCCCATGTCCGGCGCGGTGCGCTTGGTTAGCAGGTCCAGGAAGGTGCTCTTGCCGATGCCGTTGGGGCCCACGATGCCCACGCGATCGCCCTTCTTGAACGAGTAGTTGAAGTGCTGCACGATGGGCTTGTACCGGTCGCCGTCAGCGGGCGTGCCGAAGGCCTTGGTGAGGTTGCGCGCCTCGATCACCTTGCCCCCGATCCGGTCGGTCTTCACCTCCAGCCGCACGTCGTCGCGGTCGTACCGCTTGGTGGCCTCGGCCTTGATGTCCTCGAACTTGTCCAGCCGGCTCTTGCTCTTGGTGCCTCGGGCGCGCGGCATGCGGCGCACCCATTCCAGCTCGCGGCGCATGAGCCCGCGCAGGTGCTGCTGGGTGGCCTCGCGCACCTCGTCCATCATGGCCTTGCGCTCCACGTAAGCGCTGTAGTTGCCCTTGTACCGGGTGAGCACGCCATGCTCCAGCTCGATGATGCCGTCGCACACGGCATCGAGGAAGTAGCGGTCGTGGGTCACCAGCAGCAAGGTGGTCTGGGGTGCGGCGAGCTCCTCCTCCAGCTGCTCGATCATGGGCATGTCGAGGTGGTTGGTGGGTTCGTCCAGGATCAGCAGGTCGGGCATGTCGATGAGCACCTTGGCCATGGCCAGGCGCTTTTGCTGGCCGCCGCTGAGGGTGCCCACGGCCTGCTCCATGTCGCGCAGCCCGAAGCGGTGCAGCAGGCTCTTCACCCGCGCCTCGTAGCTCCACGCGCCCAGCTCCTCCATGCGCGCCAGGGCCTGTTGCAGCACCCGGCCATCGGTGCCCGGGGCCAGGGCGTGCTCGTACGCGCGTACGGCATTGGTGAGCGGGTCGTCCTTGTCCAGCATCTCGTCCACGATGCTGTGCGTGCCGGCCATGGCCACGTTCTGGTCCAGGTAGCCCACGCGGATGCCCTTGTTGAAGGCCACGGTGCCGGAATCGGGCTGCTCGATGCCCGCGATGCACTTCAGCAAGGTGCTCTTGCCCGAACCGTTGCGCGCCACGATGGCCGTCTTCCCGCCCTTCTCCAACCCGAACGAGATGTCCTCGAACAACAGGCGGGGGCCATAGCGCTTGGCGAGCTTTTCGACCGAGAGCAGGTTCATTTCGGCGGGGCGGCGGGCGATCGGGCCCGCGCATGGGCCGCGAAGGTACCGGTAGCTGCACGCGTGCATGCCCCGGCGGTTATCTTGGTCGTCCATCCCGCAACGGCCATGAGCAAGGAGCACACCTATTCCAACGGCGAGGTCACCATCATCTGGAAGCCGCACCTGTGCATCCACAGTACCAAGTGCTGGAAGGGCCTGCCCGCGGTCTTCCGGCCGGCGGAACGCCCTTGGGTGGAGCCCGGGGGCGCCACCACCGAGGCGATCGTGGCGCAGGTGCGCGAATGCCCCAGCGGTGCGCTCACCCACCGCATGGAGCGGCCTGCGCCACCGGCACCGGAGGTGGCCGCGGAGGCCGCACCCGTGGTGGAGGTGGCGCAGAACGGTCCGTTGTTGCTGCGCTCGGACTGCACGGTGCGCCTGCCCGACGGCACGTTGGAGCGGCGCACGGGCGTGACCGCGCTGTGCCGGTGCGGCCATTCGGCGAGGAAGCCGTATTGCGACGGCAGCCACCGCAAAGTGGGCTTCGTGGGCTGAGCCGGCGCCGCTCCCCAGCCGGTGGGCCCTGATCTTCGCCGCCATGAGCCGTACCGTCACCGCACCGCGCACGCGGAAGGCCAAGGTGGCACTGGCATCACCCTTCCATTCACCAGCCGTGCGCTTTTCCGCCCGTTCCGACAATGAACCGACCTGACCCTGTTGTTTATGTCACAAAAGACCTAATTTTGGTTTTTCCTGACATAAATGAACATCCGGGAATTCGCACAAGCCTTCGGCGACCGGCCCTGTTTCACGGGGCGTGATGCGGTGCTGCGTTTCCCGGCGATGGACCGGCGCCAACTGCCGCGCTGGCGGGCCGGCGGCTGGATGAAGTTGCTCCGGAAACCATACTACCGCCTGGCCTCCCGCCCCTGGACCACCCATGAGCGCTGGGCCGTGGCCAATGCCATCTATCGCCCCTCGTACATCTCGCTGGAAAGTGCGCTGGGCCATCACGGTTTCATACCCGAGGGGGTCTTCCACATCACATGCGTCACCACGCGGCACACGCGCAGCTTCGAGGTGGACGGCATGCGGCACTTCTACCGCAATGTGCTGCCCTCCTGGTTCTTCGGCTATACGGTCCTGGAAGCGGATGGCGCGGCCGTGCGCATGGCCGGCCCGGAGAAGGCGCTGCTGGACGTGCTGCACTTCGGCCCCGACTTGCGCGGGCCGGACGACTTCGAGGCGATGCGTTTCGACCGCACCGGCATACGCCAGGCGATCGACCAACAGGTGTGGGACGATCAACTTTCGCTTTCCACCAACCAGGCGCTGCACCGCCGTGCGCGCGCCTTCCAACGCTGGCTACGATGATCACCCTCGCCGAGATCAAGAAGCCCTATCCCGAGGCACTGCACGTACACGAGGGCTTCCTGCTGCGCGAATACCTGCAGTACCGCATCCTGGGGATCATCTACACCTCGCCCTACGCGGAGAAGCTGGTCTTCCTGGGCGGCACCTGCCTGCGCATCGTACATGGCAACCGGCGCTTCAGCGAGGACCTGGACTTCGACAACATGGGGCTGACCAAGGATGAATTCGCGCAGGTGGGCGAACTGGTGAGGCGCGAGCTGGAACTTGAGGGCTACACGGTGACGACCGAGATGGCGGGTTCCGCGGCCTTCCGCTGCCGGGTACGGCTGCCGGGCCTGCTGTTCCGGCACGGGCTTACCGGCCACAAGGAGCAGAGCATCCTGATCCAGTTGGACAGCGATCCGCAGCACTATGACTACACGCCCGAGCCGTGGTTCCTGACGCGGTGGGACGTGCGGCAGGACATCCGCTGCTGTCCGCTGCCGTTGCTGCTGGCGCAGAAGTGCCACGCCATCATGGACCGCAAGCGCGCCAAGGGCAGGGACTTCTTCGATGTGTCCTTCCTGCTGGGCCTGAACGTGGGGCCGGACATGGGATACGTGCGCCGGAAGTCGGGCTTGGACAGCAGGGAGGCGCTGGCCCAAGCACTGCTGGACCGTTGCGCCCAACTGGACCTTGAAGCGTTGGCCTCCGACGTGGAGAAATTCCTTTTCGATGCCAACGGACGGCTGGGGGTGACGCGCTTCCCGCAGTTGATCCGCCAACACTGGACGCGACCATGACCAAGCCCACCGCCGCCGACCGGCCAGCGAGCAAGAACGAGAAGGCCGCCTTCGCCGCCGAGGTGCTGGCCCGCCTCTACCCCCGCCCCGCCATCCCGCTGGACCACAAGGACCCGTACACCCTGCTGGTGGCCGTGCTGCTCAGCGCGCAATGCACGGACAAGAAGGTGAACGAGATCACCCCGCTGCTCTTCGCCCGCGCCGACACCCCGCAGGCCATGGTGGGCCTCACGGTGGATGAGATCCGCGCGATCATCCGCCCGTGCGGCCTCTCACCGGCCAAGAGCAAGGCGATCCACGGGCTGAGCCGGATCCTGCTGGACCAGCACGATGGCGAGGTGCCGCGCACCCTCGAAGCGCTGGAGGCCCTGCCCGGCGTGGGCCACAAGACCGCCAGCGTGGTGATGGTGCAGGCCTTCGGCGTGCCGGCCTTTCCGGTGGACACGCACATACACCGGCTGGCCTGGCGCTGGACGCTGAGCACCGGCCACAGCGTGGAGCGCACCGAGGCCGACCTGAAGAAGCTCTTCCCCATGGACCAGTGGGCCGACCTGCACCTGCGGATCATCCACTTCGGGCGGGCGCACTGCCCGGCCAAGGGCCACGATCCGCGGAAGTGCCCCATTTGCAGCGTCATCGGGCGCAAGTCGATGTTCGGTTGAGCCTTCGGCACCGGTGTACCTTGGGGTACCATGCGCGCGCCGCCCATCATGCTGGTCCTGCTCGTCGCCTGCAAGGCCCTGGTGCCGGAGGGGGCGGTGGACACGCAGGAATACGTCTTCGTGCTGCACGACGGGCGGTCGTTCATGCGCGTGCTGCCGGCGGACCGGGTCCCGCGCTACCAGGGCGAACGGATGCGGATCGATGCGCGGCACCGGGTACCGGGGCAGGACGTGGTGCTGGTGCATCCGCACTTCCCCATCGACCCGCACGGCCTGGAGATGGTGCGCGTGCTGCGCCACGGGCCCACGCGCGGGGCCGCCAGCCACTACCTGTGGCTGCCCCCGGGCCACGGCCTCACGGTGGGCGATCCCGCCCGCACCGACCTGGAGCACGTGGGGCCGCACACCTGGATCCGCCCCGGCGCGTTCCGCACCGCCTTCCACCGGCCGTCGGGACCGGCGCGGTGAGGGCGAGCTTTGCGGCCACCCATGGGCGCCTTCGGCTACTACATCGCGCTGCCGGTCTTCTACGCC
>JAVFAQ010000003.1:0-31142 GCA_034002325.1 Flavobacteriales bacterium
AGGTCGCCCAGGGCGTTGATGCGATGCCCGGGGTCGGGGTCCCGTTCGTCCACCAGTGTCCAGATGCGTTCCGCAGCGGCCAGGCCGGCCTCGGCGCCGGCGGTCTTCCAATGGGCACGGCCGTACTTGTACAGATAGAGATGCACCGAGTCCTGGAACGTGGTACCGGCCGCCTGCCGGAGCTGCTGGTCGGTCTCGCGGATCATCTCCGCGTAGCGTTCCTGCTCGTAAAGCGTGTTGATGCGGTCGTGCCGATCGGCCAACCCGGTCTGCGCCACGGTGGCGGAGGCCAGCACCCATGCCATCAACGGCAGTGCCGCCCGCCCGCCGCTCATTCCCGGCCGGACTTGATGGCCCGCACACGCTCGCCGTACACCGGGTCGTCGTCCAGGCCCACGGTGTCCATGGCCGCCGTATCACCGGAGCGCAGGTGGACGAGGAAGAGGTACCATCGGGCCTTGGCGTTGAATACCGAACCGCCATCGGCCGCCACGGCTTGGAGCAGGGGCAGCGCCTCTTGGGCCCGGCCCTCGGCCAATGCCGCGCTGGCGATGTAGTACCGCAGGGTATCGTTCGTGGGCGCGGCGGGGAGCAGGGCGGCCCACTTGGCGCGGGCCTCGGCATGATCGCCCAGTTTGTAGGCGACCATGGCATCGTGGAAGACGGGGTCGTCGGACACACCGGCACCGGCCGGGGGCACGCTCATGGGCACGGGCAGGCCGGGGTCCGCCACATAGTGCCGGGCGAACAGGCGCTCGTCGGCCGTGGGGCGGGCGGCCCACCACACCGCCACGGTGAGGAGCACGGCGACGGCCGCCGCGTACCGGAGCAGGAGGGGCCGGCCGGCACGGGCGTCGCGCTGTGCCGGGGCGTCATCCGCGGCGATGGCCCGCATGGCGTTCCGCAGGCCGCCCAGCTCCACGGCAAGCATGTTCTCGCGCTGCAGGTCCACTTCGGCCCGAAGGCCGGGGTCCCGGGCCAGGTCCGCCTCGAAGCGCTCCCGCTCGGGCCGGGGCATGGTGCCGAGCAGCCAGGCCTCGATGGCCTCGAACCGCTGTTGGTGCAATGCGCTCTGGTTCATGGCCGAATGGGTTCGTCGCCACCGTTGATGCGCCTGCGGAAGGCCCGCAGCTTCATCATGCAGCGGTACTTGATCGTTCGGATGCTGTCCTCCTCCACGCCCATGGCGGCGGCGATGGTGGCCAGGTCCTCCCGTTGGAAGTAGAAACGGCCCAGCACGTTGCGGCACCGCTCGTCCATGTTCGCGTACACCTCGCGCAGGCGCGCCAGACGCTCTTCCGTGGCGGTGGTCTCCTCCACGGGGTTCTCGGGGATATGCTCAATGGGGACCACGCGCATGTGCCTGTGCGATGCGGACCGCAATTGGTCCAGCCATTTGTTCTTCGCCACGCGGAACAGGAAGGCGCCTGCCTCGGAGCCCTCCTTCATGGCACCGTCCTTCACCCGCAGCCACAGCACGGCCATGGCCTCCTGGAACAGGTCCTCGGCATCGGTGACGGTGCCGCTGTTCTTGAGCACATGGGCCCGTACGGAGGGGAAGTGCTGTTTGTACAACGCGCGCAACACCGCCGGATCGTTGCACCGCAACCCGTCCATCCATGAGGGGGGTGCGTTGGTACGGTATGCCGGCCCTGTGCGGTCCACGTTGGGGGATCAACGAGGCACGATGATACGGAAATGCGTGCTGGATGTCCATGGGGCGTGTTCCACGAGCTTATCGGGAAGATGGCTGGAATGTGAACAAGGGCCGATGGACAAGGGTGGCCCGTTATCGGGGCCGGCCCGATCGTTCACCTCCGGGCGCCCACCCCGATGTATGGCAGAAACACGACCCGACCATGCACCCGAATTCCCCCGATACCGGCGGCAGCCCCTCCCGCACCGTGATCATGTTCGCCGTGATGGAGGGCCATGGCATCACGACGGAGGACATGCGCCTGGGCACGCCCGGGATCCTGCTGAGCAGCGACGACCCCGATGTGCTGATGGCCGCGATCCGCGACATGGGCCGGGGCCGGATGCCCTCTTCCGGCGAGATCGCGCGACGCGTGGTGCTGCACGTGACCGAGCCGCGCCCCGCGGAAGCCCTCGCCACGCCCGTGACCGAGCTCAGCCCCCGGGAGAAGGAGGTGCTGAACGCCCTGGTCGAGGGATTGAGCTACAAGATGATCGCCGCCCGCCTGAGCATCAGCTTCGAGACGGTGCGCAGCCACATCAAACGCATCTACGAGAAACTGCGCGTACACAACAACACCGAGGCCGTGGCCAAAGCGCTGAAATGCGGCCTGGTCGCCTGAACCCTTCACCCTGAACCATCCCGATGTCCTTCCAACCCCTCCTTCCCCTGGCCCTCTCCCTGGTGCTCGCCGCACCGGGCATGGCCCAAAGTCCCCGCATCGTGCTCCAAGGCACCAGCGGCCCCACCGTTCACAGCGACCTCGGCGCCGCCATCACCGCGGCACAGCCGGGCGACCGGCTCTACCTCAGCGGCGGCACCTTCTTGCTGGCCGGCCCCTATGCGCTGGACAAGCCCCTGCACTTCATCGGCGCGGGGACCCATCCGGACAGCAGCAACGTGACCGGCACCACCACCATCGGCACCACCGGTGGCAGCAGCGCCCACTTCCAGGTGACCACCCCCGCCAGCGGCAGCACCTTCACCGGGATCATCTTCAACCCGGGCGGCAACGTGGTCTACGGCACCAGCACGGCCGATGACGACCCCACCGGCATCGTGTTCCAGCGCTGCGAGTTCAAGCAGCACACCTACCTGGGGTTCGCGGAAGGCGCGACCTCTTCCACCACCTTCGATGAGTGCATCTTCCGGGACGCTGTCACGGGCCGGTCCGGCCAGGCGGTGATCACCCGCAGCATCCTCGATGGCGCTACGCTCACGGTGTTCCGCCCCTCGGGCCTGTTCCTGAAGAACAGCGTGATCCTCAATGCCCGCCTGCAGAACTCCCACAACCCCATCGTGCAGAACTGCGTGTTCACCTACAACGGCGCCCCGCTGTACCAGGTGAGCGGTGCGCAGGTCAGCAATTGCCTGGTGAGCGGCGCCGGCATGTTCAGCAACTCAAGCGCGAGCTCCGAGACGAACAACCTGTTCAATGTGCCCGTGGCCTCGATGTTCGTGGACCAGTCCGACAACAGTTACCAGTACAGCGACGACCTGCAACTGAGCCCTACCAGCGGCGGCATCGGCATGGGCAACGACGGCACCGACATCGGCCTGTACGGCACGCACGCGCCATACAAGGGCGGCAACGTGCCCTTCAACCCGCACTACCAGCAGGCGGAGATCGCTCCGAGCACGGACTGGAACGGTGCCCTTCCCGTGAACATCCGCACGGCGGCACAAACCCACTGAGCCATGCGCCATACGCACATCACACGACACCTGCTCGCGGCAGGGGCGTTGCTCCTGGCCGTATGCAGCGTGCAGGCCCAGAACATCACGGGCTACCGCTACTGGTTCGATGACGATGCCGCCTCCATCACGGTGGTGGACATTCCCGCCAGCGCAGTGGTGGACACGGAGCTCACCCTGAACAGTGCCGCGCTCCCGAACGGGCATCATCTGGCGACGATCCAGTTCCGCGATGCCAACGGCCACTGGGGCGCGCCTTGGACCAGCCACTTCGTGCAACGCGGCACCACCGTGGACGCCATCGAGTACTGGTTCAATGACGAGGCCGCCGATGCCATCACGGCCAACGTGACGCCCGGCGCCGCGCCCTTGATCACCGCCCCGCTCGATGCGACGGCACTGCCGCCGGGCCTCCACACCGTAACGGTGCGCACCATCGATGCGCAGGGCGAACGGAGCGTGCCGTACACCGTTCTCTTCACCCGCAACGGCGGCGCGCTCACCGGCTACGAATACTGGATCGACGAGGCGATCGCCGACCGCACCAGCGGCGGCATCGGGCCCGCCGGAACGGTGGACCTGGTGGCCAGCCTGCCCGTACCCACCACCGAGGGCGACCACCTCTTCACCATCCGCTTCCGCGACGAGGAAGGCGGTTGGAGCGTGCCGCTGAGCAGCACCTTCAGCTTCATCGTGGGCATCGATGAGATCCCCGGCCTGAGCAACTACCTGCTGTTCCCCAACCCGGTGGCCGACCAACTCACATTGCGCATCGATGCCACCGAGGCCCGTTCCCTGCATATTGCTGTGCTCGACGCCTCCGGGCGCACGGTGCGGCAGTTGGGCAACTGGAACGTATCGGGCATGGCCCATACCAGTTGGGACACGTCGATGCTGGCACGGGGCCGCTACCTGCTCCGCATCACCAGCGGCGAGCGCACCATGCAACTCCCCTTCGTGAAACAATGAACCCGATCAACCCAACGGCCATGACCAGAAAACTCATCCTCCTCGCCCTGATCGGGACGGCACTGCACGCGCAGGCGCAGCAGCCGCGCATCGTGGTACAGCACGCGGGCAACGTGCAGGTGTTCAGCGATCTCACCGAGGCCATCCTTGCCGCACCGGCGAACAGCGACCTGTACCTGAGCGGGGGCGCCTTCCTGGTGCCCGGCGGTTTCGCGCTGGACAAGACCCTGCACTTCATCGGGGCGGGCATCCACACCGACAGCACGAACGTCACGGGCGCCACGACCCTTACCACCACGGGCAACGCGTACTTCCGCCTGACCACGGGGGCCAACGGCAGTTCGTTCACCGGCATCCGCTTCCACACCCCGGGCAGCAACACCTGCTTCGGCCTGGGCACGGGCGCGGGCGACCAGGACGTGGAGAGCGTGGAGTTCCTGCGCTGCGCGTTCCAGCAGGGGGTGATCCTCGGCGCGGTGGAGCCCGCCGCCTCCTCCTCGATGTTCACCGAGTGCATCTTCCACAACACCATCAACGGCTACGATGCGCAGGCCCAGTTCAGCCGCTGCATCTTCGACCACCAGGCCGGCACGGGCGCGGAGATCAGCGGCTTCGGGCCCAACGAGCCGGGCGGCGTGGGCCAGCTCACCGTGGTGAACTGCGTGGGCCTGGGCACCCGCATCGGCAACTCCCCCGAGGCCACGGTGACCAACTCGGTCTTCACCCGTACCAGCGCGCCCTTCTGGCAAAGCAACAACGCCACCCTCCACAACAACCTGCTGGTGAGCTCCGAGCTGATGAGCAACATGACCACGTTGGACACGATCGACAACATCCTCGGCGTGCCCGTCGGCGGCATCTTCCAAAGCGAGGGCGACAACGACTACCAGTTCAGCGACAACCTCCATTTACAGAGCAACTGCCCTGGCGTTGGCGCGGGCACGGACGGCACCGATGTGGGGGTCTATGGCACCGCCAGCCCCTATAAGGACGGCGCCATGCCACATGTGCCGCACTTCCGACACGTAGCCATTGCTCCCGGCACCGATGCCAATGGCGACCTGCCCGTGCAGGTGAAGGTGGCGGCGCAGGCGAACTAGACCAAGCGCACCGCACAGGCAATGCCCCCTTCCGGGATCCCGGAAGGGGGCATTTGCTTTTCGATCATGCGATCGGTGAACCTGCGGCATCCATGCGTGTACAGCGGCACGACCACCACCGTTCCTTTGCACCACCCATGACCATCCGCACCCTCCTGCTCCCCTGCGCCTTCACCCTGCTCGCCACCGCCGTGGCCCAGGAAAAACAAGTCTCCTCCCGCATCACCGCCGCCAAGGTCTTCCGGCAGGGCGCCCAGGTCACGCGCACGGCCGGCACCGGCATCCCCGCCGGGGCCGGCACCATCGTGTTCGCGGGCCTGGCCCAGCACCTCGATCCGCAGAGCATACAGGTCACCGGCAAGGGCGGCTACACCATCCTGAGCGTGAACCACCGCATGAACTACCTGAGCGAGAACCCGCTGAGCAAGGAGATGGAGGCCCTGGTGGCCCAGGAGAAGAAGCTCACCAACGAGCTGAACACCGAGACCGCCACCAAGCAGGTGTGGGAGCAGGAGGAACAACTGCTGCTGAAGAACACCGCGATCGCCGGGCAACAGCAGGGCGTGACGGCCGGGCAGCTGCAGGCGGTGAACGATTACGTGCGCGAGCGCCTGCGGGCCGTGAAGCGCGGCGTGCTGGAGCAGAACACCAAGATCGCCGCGCTGAACGAAGAGCTGGGCAAGCTGCGGCAACAGCTGCAGGTGTTGCGCGGGCAGCACCCGCAGCCCACCAGCGAAGTGGTGGTGGAGCTCACCAGCCCGGCGGCGGTCAGCGCCTCGTTCACCCTGGACTACTTCGTGCCGGCGGCCTCGTGGACGCCCGCCTACGACCTGCGCGCCACCGCCGTGGGCAAGCCCGTGCAACTGCTGATGAAGGCCGAGGTGACCAACAACACCGGCGAGGACTGGGACAAGGTGGACCTGAGCCTGAGCAGCGGCAACCCCACCCTGGGCGGCGTGATGCCCACCCTGCACCCGTGGACGCTGTACACCTACCGGCCCAAACCCCGCGCCAGCCGCACGGCCATGCACCAGAAGGCCGAGGCCGAAGCCGTGACCCTCGATGCCGTGGAGATCAGCTCATCGCGCGGGGCGGCCGCCGATGCCGTTCGCACCGCGCCAGTGGCCATGCAGCAACAGGCCACCACCATGGAATACAGCATCAGCACGCCGTTCACCGTGCCCAGCGACGGCAGCCCGCGCACCATC
This sequence comes from Flavobacteriales bacterium, assembly GCA_034002325.1. GTDB lineage: Bacteria > Bacteroidota > Bacteroidia > Flavobacteriales_F > PHOS-HE28 > PHOS-HE28. The sequence goes on from JAVFAQ010000003.1 coordinate 6,669, forward strand.
GGCGTGCAGGAGCATGCGATCGCCGCCACCTACACCCACTACGCCACCCCGAAGCTGGACAAGGACGCCTTCCTCTACGCCCGCACCACGGGCTGGGAAGACCTGGGCCTGTTGAGCGGCGAGGCCAACGTGTTCTTCGAGGGCACCTACGTGGGCAAGAGCTACCTGGAGCTGGACGTGCCGAAGGACACCATCGCGATCAGCCTGGGGCGCGACAAGGGCGTGGTGGTGGAACGCGTGAAACGCAAGGCCAGCGACCAGAAGGCCCTGATCGGCGGCAACCGCACGCAGACCATCGGCTGGGACCTCACGGTGCGCAACAGCAAGGGCACCGCGGTGGACCTGGAGATCCGCGACCAATTCCCGTTGGGCCCGCAGAGCGAGGTGGAAGTGAAGCTCACCGAGAAGGGCGGCGCCACCGTGGACGACAACAAGGGCCTGCTCACCTGGACGCTATCGCTCGCGCCGAAGGAGACGAAGAAGCTCGGCTTCGCCTACACGGTGAAGCACCCGAAGGACATGCCGGTGGTGCTGGAGTGACCGGGGGAGTCGTCGGTTGTCAGTTGTCCGGCCTGACAACTGACAACCGACAACTGACATCTAACTTCGCCAGAAAGCGCCCCCCATGTTGCTCCGCACGCTACTCCCTTGTTTGATGAGCTTCGGCCTCCTGGCAACAGTCACGGCCCAGATCCCCAACGGCGGTTTCGAGCAATGGGTGGACCAAGGCGGTTACACCGAACCGGCCGGCTGGCTCACCTACAATGATGTGATGACGCCGCAAGGCTATTTCGCCACCTGCGATCCCGGCATGCCCGGCGCGGTGGGTGCCTACCATGCGGTGATCACCTCGCGCACGGTCCCGGGGACCAGTACCATCCCGATCCAAGGGTGGATGTCGACGGGCTTCCCGTACACCGACCGTCCGGCCACGCTCACCGGCCAGTGGCAGTACGGCATCCAGCCTTCCGATACCGGCGAGGTGCTGGTCGCATTGGTCGGCTGGAACGGTTCTTCGGGCGGGCCAGAGGTGATCGCGCACGGCATCTTGGAGGTGACGGGCAATGTGGGCGCATGGACCACCTTCTCCGTGCCGTTCACCTACTTCAGCACCGCCACGCCCGATACGGCATTGATCCAGTTCGCAGCGAGCAAGGAATTCACCGCACCGGTGGCGGGCAGCTACATGAAGGTGGACGACCTCGCCTTCGCGGGCAGCGTGGGCATGGGTGAAATGGCGGCCACGCCCCTGTTCAGTCTGCATCCATCACCCACCACCGATGTGCTGCACATCGTAGGCGGCGAGCGCATCACCGAGGTGATCGTGGTGGACATGAGCGGTCGTGCCGTGATGCGGCATGGCGCACAGGCGGAGCGGATCACCTTGAACGTGCAGGAACTGCCGGCCGGCCGGTACTTCGTGCATGGCCGCACGATGGACGGCACACGCGGGATGCGGTCGTTCGTGAAACAGTGAGTCGGTTGCCAGCGGTCAGGTTCGTGGTTGTCCGTTGTCAGGCGGGCTGGTAGGGATGCTTGCCTGAACACCGATCGGTGGCCGGTGAACGGGACGGACGATCATTCACCAGTCGCGATCAACGCACATGGACCCGACAACTGACAACCAATAACCGACAATTACCCTCTACGCCGCCATCCCCACCTGCCGCAGATGCACCAGGTGGCTCCACAGCGCGCTGCGTAGCGTGGGGAATTCACGGTACCTCACCCCGAACTCGGCGCACACCGCCTTCAGCCGCTTGTTCAAGGCCGGGTAATGCACGTGGCTGATGCGTGGGAACAGGTGGTGCTCCACCTGGAAGTTCAATCCGCCGAAGAGCCAGTTCCACACCTTGTTGTGGGTGGCGAAGTTCACCGTGGTATGCACCTGGTGGATGGCCCATTCGCTCTCCACCTGGTTGCCGTCGGTGGGCGGATGCACGAACTCGGTGTGCTCCACCACGTGCGCCAGCTGGAACACCACGGCGATGAACAGGCCGGTCACGAAGACCATCACACCATAGCCCACCAGCGTGGGCACCACGCCCGCGAAGAACATGGGCAGCACGATGAAGATGGCCACGTAGCTGAGCTTGGTGGCCCAGAAGATCACGTGCTCCTTCGGCTTCATCGGCTTCATGCGGGTGTTGTCCGCGATCTTGCCGGTGAAGTACTTCTTCATGTCGTTGTAGAACACCCAGAACAGGTAGGTGAGGCCGTAGAGCAGCAGGCCGTAGATGTGCTGGAAGCGGTGGAACCAGTAGCGCTTCTGGCCTTCATGCACCCGCACCCACGGCTTGATGTCGATGTCATCGTCCATCCCCTCGATGTTGGTGAAGGTGTGGTGGTTCTCGTTGTGCTTCATCTTCCAGAAGTGGACGCTGCCGCCGAGCAGGTTGAGGCTGTGCCCCATCAACTCGTTCACCCACTTGCGGCTGCTGTAGCTGCCATGGGCGCCATCGTGCATCACGTTGAAGCCGATGCTGGCCACCACCAAGCCCAACAATGCACAAAGGCCGAGCGCCAGCCACACGTTGGCCGGGGTGAAGAACACAAGCGTCACGTAGAGGCCCACCAAGGCCGTGAGGAGAATGGCGGTCTTCCAGTACAGGCGGCTGTCGCCGGTCTTCTTCAGGCCGTTCTCCTTGAAGTAGGCCTCGGTGACCTCACGGAGGCGTTGGAAGAAGACGGGCGGGGTCTTGGCGAAGGTGGGGGGTGTCACAGGTTGCATTCGGGCCGCAAAGGTAGATGCCGCCCCCACCTTCCGCGCAGCGCCGACCTTTGCTCCGGTCCACATGGAAGAGTTCACGCACGGCGCCCTGCGCATCGCCCACCGCACCATGGGCCACGGGCCGGTGCATGTGCTGGCCTTCCATGGCTACGGGGGAAGCACCGCCGACTTCGCGCCCCTGTTCCCCACTCTGGCGGGCACGGTGACCCTGCATGCGTTCGACATCTGGTTCAACGGCCACAGCCGCTGGCCCGAAGGCCGGCCCGTGTCGCAGCCGCTGCGGCCCGAGGAATTGCGGGACCTGATGGCCGCGTACATGGACCGGCACGGCATCGGCCATGCGTACTACATGGGCTTCAGCCTGGGCGGGCGGCTGGCGCTGACCCTGGCCGAGCACCTGCCGCAGCGCTCGCTGGGCGCCCTGCTGTTGGCGCCCGACGGCCTGGTGCGCCACCCGTGGTACCGCTGGCTCAGCCGCTTCGCATGGGGGCGCGCGCTGTACCGCGGTTTCCAAGGCCGGCCAGGGCCCTGGTTCGCCGCCCTCGACGCCCTGCACGCCGTGGGCCTGGTGCGCCCCAAGCGGTACGCCTTCCTGCGGTACCACACCGATGACCGGGCCCGCCGGCAGCTGGTGCACGACGTGTGGCTGAGCCTGCGCCTGCTGGAACCCGACCTGCGGCGGGCGGCCGCCCACATGCGCCGCACCGGGCGCAAGCTGCACCTGTACATGGGCCGCTACGACAGCGTGGTCAAGCTGCGCTGGGGCCGGCGGCTCTTGCGCCGCGCACCTGATGTGACCGACCTGACCGTGCTGGAGACCGGCCATATCGTGGTGACCCCCGCCCTGGCCCGCCGGTTGAAGGAGAGCGAAGACCTGTGGACCGTTGACCAACGGCCATGAAAAAGGGGCCCGAAGGCCCCCGTTCATGATCGGCGCCGCCCCGCCTACTTGTGCGAAGGCTCGTCGCTCACGGTGAGCTTGTGACGGCCCTGGCGGCGACGGCTGGCCAGTACGGCGCGGCCGCTGGCGGAGCTCATCCGCTCACGGAAACCGTGCTTGTTCACGCGCTTGCGCTTGCTGGGCTGATAGGTGCGTTTCATGGCCGTGCGTTCGTAAGGGACGGCAAATGTAGCCTTTTCCCCCGTTCCCGCAACATGCCCGTTCAACGCGCGGCGAATCGCAGCCGGTCCAGCCCATAGGCCGCCACCCGGCCCTCGGGGTCCTCCACCAGCAGCCGGCCGTGGGGATCCACGTCCACGGGCCGGCGGTCCACGGCCGCACCGTCCAGCCACATCGGTGCCCACCGCCCCCGCGCCCACAACGCCGCGGTGTAATCGGCATCAAGCCCCGCCGGCACATGCAGGCACTGGGCGTAGCGGCGCTCCATGGCGGCCAGCAGCCGGTGTACCACGGCATCGCGGTCGTGCATGCGCCCCCCGGCGGCCGTGCGCAAGCTGGTGGCGAGCAGCTCTTCCGGCAGGTCCACGCTGTTCACATTGAGGCCGATCCCCACGATGGCATGGCGCACCCGGTCGCCGGCCAGCTCGCACTCGATGAGGATGCCCGCCACCTTGCGCCGGCCCACCAGCACATCGTTGGGCCATTTCACGGCCACCCCGTCCCCTGCCGTGCCCAGCGCCTCGCGCACCGTGTCCGCCACGGCCAGGGCGGTGAGCTTGGCCAGCCCGAATTGGTCCGCAGCGGCCAGTGCGGCCGGCTTCAGCACCACGCTCAGGGCGATGTCCAGCCCCGGCGCGCTGGCCCATCGCCGACCGCGCCGGCCCCGGCCCGCCGTCTGCTCATGGGCCAGAATGACAGTACCGTGCGCCGATCCCTGCGCAGCCAGCAGTTCGGCAGCCATCTTGTTGGTGCTGTCCACCGAACGTACCGCTATGATCCGCTCCCCGATCGCCATGACCCCACCGCACCCCGTATGCCGCGGGACGCGGGTGCTAACTTCGTACCTTTGTGCGCACCAAGGTAGCCTGGATGAGGAACGCTTCTGACGCTGGCAGCGAACGCCTGCTGGACGCCATCGTGGCGGGGATCCAGGAAGTGAAGGGGCACGATATCGTCCATTTGGACCTGCGGAGCGTGCCCAACACCGTGTGCGACCATTTCATCATCTGCCATGGCGACTCCCGCACCCAGGTCGACGCGATCGTGCGCAGCGTACACAAGTTCACCTTGGAACGCGCCGGCGAGAAACCCTGGCGCTCCGAAGGCGAACGCAACAGCGAATGGGTGCTGATGGACTTCGTGGACGTGGTGGTCCACATCTTTCACCGGGACAAACGCGGCCATTACGCCCTGGAGGACCTTTGGGGCGATGCGGTGCGCAACGTGCATGAGAACGTGGCCTGACCAACGACAACGCGACCGTGGAGAACAACACTGACAAGGGGAACGGGAAGACCGGCAAGGAAGGCCCGAAGCGTTCCTTCAACTTCTACTGGATCTACGGGATCATCATCCTGGTGATCCTCTCCATCAACCTGTTCAACTATGGCGGGGGCGTGGTGCCGATCGACCCCACCGAGTACCAGAAGATGCTCGAGGCCGGCGATGTGGAACGCATCGTGGTGGTCAACGACCAGATGGTGCGCGTGTTCATCAAGCCCGACAGCCTGAAGAAGGACGCGCACGCCCAGCGCATATCCGACTCGCCCATATCCGGGCCCAACGTGCAGGGGCCGCACTACGCCTTCAACCTGGGCGGCGCCAACATGATGAAGGACCGCCTGGTGGAGGGTGCGGAAGAGCATGGCGTGGGCTACCGCTACGAGACCCATGACAACTGGGGCCGGGAGATCCTCAACTGGGTGCTCTTCTTCGGGGTGATGGTGGCGATCTGGATCTTCGTCATGCGCCGCATCGGCGGCGGTGCCGGGCCCGGCGGCCAGATCTTCAACATCGGCAAGAGCCGCGCGCAGGTCTTCGAGGGCGGCAAGAGCACCAACGTCACCTTCAACGACGTGGCCGGGCTGGCCGAGGCCAAGGAGGAACTCCAGGAGATCGTGGACTTCCTGAAGAACCCCAAGCGCTACACCGACCTGGGCGCGAAGATCCCCAAGGGCGCCCTGCTGGTGGGCCCGCCCGGCACCGGCAAGACCCTCATGGCCAAGGCCGTGGCGGGCGAGGCCAACGTGCCCTTCTTCTCCCTGAGCGGGTCGGATTTCGTGGAGATGTTCGTGGGCGTGGGCGCCAGCCGGGTGCGCGACCTCTTCAAGCAGGCCAAGGAAAAGGCCCCCAGCATCATCTTCATCGATGAGATCGACGCCATCGGCCGGGCGCGCGGGCGCAGCGCCAGCATGGGCGCCAACGACGAGCGCGAGAACACCCTCAACCAGCTGCTCACCGAAATGGACGGCTTCGGCACCAACAGCGGGGTGATCCTGCTGGGGGCCACCAACCGCGCCGATGTGCTGGACCGCGCCCTGCTCCGCCCCGGCCGCTTCGACCGCCAGATCTTCGTGGACATGCCCGACGTGAACGAGCGGGTGGAGATCCTCAAGGTGCATCTCAAGCCCCTGAAGCTCGATGTGGCCGTGGACGTGGACTTCCTGGCCAAACAGACCCCCGGCTTCAGCGGCGCCGACCTGGCCAACATCTGCAACGAGGCCGCCCTGATCGCCGCGCGCAGGAACAAGGCCGCCGTGGACAAACAGGATTTCCTCGATGCCGTGGACCGCGTGATCGGCGGTCTGGAGAAGAAGAACAAGATCATCACCGTGGAGGAGAAACGCGCCATCGCCTACCACGAGGCCGGCCATGCCACCGTGAGCTGGCTGGTGGAGCACGCGTCACCCTTGGTCAAGGTCACCATCGTCCCCCGCGGCCGAAGCCTCGGCGCCGCATGGTACCTGCCCGACGAGCGCCACCTGACCACCACTGAGCAGATGCTCGACGAGATCTGCGCCGCGCTCGGCGGGAGGGCCGCCGAGGACGTGATCTACGGCAAGGTGAGCACCGGTGCCCTGAGCGACCTGGAGAAGGTCACCAAGCAGGCCTACGCCATGGTCACCATGTACGGCCTCAACGACCGCCTGGGCAACATCAGCTACTACGACAGCACCGGGCAAAGCGAATACACCTTCGGCAAGCCATACAGCGAGAACACCGCCCAGGCCATCGACGAGGAGGTGAGCAAGATCGTGGAGGGCCAGTACCAGCGGGCCAAGCGCATCCTGGCCGAGAACAAGGACAAGCTCACCGCCCTGGCCAACCAGCTGTTGGAGAAGGAGGTGATCTTCAAGGAGGACCTGGAGAAGATCTTCGGCGACCGCCCCTTCGCCAGGGAACCCCACCCGCCGGTGAACGGCCACGGGGCCGTGGCTCCCGGCGGCACGCCCGAGCCCACACCGCCCGCCGACCACCACACGGCCTGATCCCCGCCACATGGGGACGTGGACCCTCGTCTTCAGCTCGGCCTCGTCGCAGGAGGCGGAGATCGTCAAGGGCCTGCTGGAAGAGCACGACATCACCGCCGTGGTGATCGACCAGCGCAGCAGCCCGTACCCGCACATGGGCGAGGCCGGCGTGTACGTGCAACGCGACGATGTGCTGCAGGCCCTGTACCTTGTGCGCAAACACCAGGACGCTTGAAGAACCTGCTCGTCCGCACCCTCACCGGCGCCGTGTACGCGGCCTGCGTATTGGCCGCCGCATGGGCGGGCCGCAACGCCACCTTCCTGCTCTTCCTGCCGGTGTGCATGGTGGCCGCCGATGAGATGCACCGCCTGCTGCGCCCGGACCACCGGGGCCGCGCCGCAAGCGTACTGCTCGCCGCCCTGGCATACATCGCCCTGGCCGCGTACGCCATCTACGGCTACTGGCGGCCGTACCACGCCCTGGCGGTCACCGCCGTGCTGCTGGTGCTGGCCATGGTCGCGGCGTTGCGGCGCGGCCCTGCGCACGTGGCCCGCGATACGGGCATCGCCCTCATGCTCGTGGTGCTCATCGCCCTGCCGTTCGCCACGCTCACCCACCTGGCCGCGTACGGCCCCTGGTCCTTGGTCGGCTTCATGCTCATCCTGTGGGCCAACGACACCGGGGCCTACCTCGCGGGTTCCGCCGTGGGGCGCACCGCATTGATGCCCTCCGTATCACCGGGCAAGACCGTGGAGGGCGCCGTGGGCGGTGCGGCGGCCGCCATGGCGGTGGCATGGGCCATGGGGCGCACGGACAGCGGGCACCCCGCGACGGCATGGCTCGTGGCCGGTGCGGTGATCGTGGTCGCCGGGACCCTCGGCGACCTGCTCGAATCGGCATGGAAACGGGCGGCCGGCGTGAAGGACTCCGGCACGCTGCTCCCCGGCCATGGCGGCGTGCTGGACCGTTTCGACGGACTGATGCTCGCGGCCCCGCTGCATTGGCTGGTGCTGGTGCTGTTCGGCGCACCGGCATAGCCCGGCGGCTATCTTTGGCCGCCCATGCACCTGCACCGCGAAGGCGCTCCCACCCTGTTGCTCGCCACGGCCGCATTCGGCTTCATCGCCTTCGCCCTGCTCCAATGGCCCGTGCTGCCCGCACCGCTGAACAGCGCGGTCATCGTGCTGCTGGCCGTGGTCCTCGCCCTGCTGTTCTGGTTCTTCCGCGTACCGAGGCGCTCCTCTTCCGCCGTCGACCACGCGGTCCTTTCACCCTGCGATGGCCGCGTGGTGGCGATCGAGCGGGTGCATGAACCCGAACACTTCCAGGACGACCGCCGGCAGGTGAGCATTTTCATGTCCCCGCTCAACGTGCATGTGAATTGGTTCCCCATCAGCGGCACCATCGCATACAAGCGCTACCACCCCGGGCGGTACCTGGTGGCCTGGCACCCCAAGAGCAGCACCGAGAACGAACGCAGCACCCTGGTGGTGCGGCATCCCGCGCATGGCGAAGTGCTCTTCCGGCAGATCGCCGGGGCCCTGGCGCGCCGCATCGTCACCTACGGGGAGGAGGGCGGGCCCGCCCGGCGCGGCACCGAGTTCGGCTTCATCAAGTTCGGCTCGCGCGTGGACCTCTTCCTGCCGCTCGATGCCGCCGTGAAGGTGAGCATCGGCCAGCGGGTGCGCGGGGCCGAGAGCGTGATCGCCGAGTTCAACACAGCCAACTGATGAACAAGCACCTGATCCTTCTGGCCGTCGCATGCATGGCCTGCGGCACCGCCCCGGACCCGCAGCGACAGGGCCGGCCGGCACCCGTGGACCCGGCCCCCGACGGCCCCTTCGCCACGCTGCCCATGCGCTTCGACGGGTACTACATGGCCGAGAACGACGGGGTGATGTACATGGTGCGCTTCTTCCCCGGGGGCAATGCCGTGCTCATCAACGGCCTGGGCGAAGGCCCCGGCGACCTGCCGGCCAAACTGGTGCCCGATGCCGTGCCCGACCCCTTGGTGGGCCACTACAACGTGCCGGTGGAGGTGCATGGCGACAGCCTGTTCTTCACCACCACCCCGCGGCGCGGCGAGATCCACTACCGGGGCGCGTTCATCGACGCGCAGACCCTGCGCCTGCACCGCCGCAGCGACATCACCGGCCGGCAGGACGTGCTGGAGTACCGGTTGCGGCCCGACCCCTCACAATAGGATGGACCGCAGCTCGGCCATGCTGCGCACCCGGTAGGTGGCCAACGGGTCGGGTTCGCCCTCCGGGGCGAAGTGGGCATGGTCCCAGCCCGCGTTGCGCGCCCCGCCCATGTCCGTGCGCACGTCATCGCCCACCATCAGGCTCTCCTCCGCACGCGCACCGGCTTCCTTCAAGGCACGGGCGAAGATCCGCGGGTCGGGCTTGCGGGCCTTGGCCTGTTCGCTGGTGAGCACCACCTGGAAGCAGCGTGCGATGCCCGAGCTCGCCAACTTGGTGACCTGCACCTCGTGGAAGCCGTTGGTGATGATGTGCAGCTTGTGATCGCGCCCCAGGTCGTTCAGCAGGTCAGCCGCACCGGGCATCAGGGCCCTTCGGTTCGGCGACAGCTCCAGGTACGCGTGCCCCATGCGGTCGGCCAGGCCGTCGTCGCGCACGCCGAACAGGGCCAGGGTATCGCGGAAACGCAGCACCCGCAGCACGTCGCGGTGCATGCGACCGGCCTCGTACCGCGCCCACAACCGCTCATTGACCTCCTCGTACGCGGTGACGAAGGTCTCCGCATCGGGCACGCCGAGGGCACGCAGCCCGTGCCCGGCGTACATATCGTGCAGCACCGCGCGCGAATTGGTGCGGAAGTCCCAGAGCGTGTGGTCCAGGTCGAAGAATATGTGGCGGTAACGGCTCACTCCATGGACCGGAACACGGTGCTCAGGATGAACGACCAGGCCACCACCGCCACCAGCATGGTGGGCAGGGTGCGCCGGTCGTGCTTGAAGTACTTGGCCGCCAGCACCGCCGATACGGGGATGGATATGGTGGGCGGCCCCACTGCGGCGATGCCCCAGAAGCCGAATCGCTGCTTGACCCGTACGATGGCGCGGTTGGTGCGGGTGAACACGGGCTTGGGCGCCAGGCCCCGCGCCATCCGCTGCGCGCGCCGCCGGATGTACCGCCTGCGCGCGGCCTCCAGGACCAGGCGTGCGGAGAAGAAGAACACCAGCACGCCGGCACAGGCGCCCGACGCGATCCACAGCACGGCCAGCTCCCAGGACAGCCCCAGCGCGTAGGCCAACGGTGCGGCGAAAAGCAGCTTCACCGCACTGGTCAGGAAGACGGTGATCCCGCTCGCCAGGTCCATCTCAGGTCTTGCGCCCGTAGGCCAGGTCCCCCGCATCCCCCAGGCCGGGCACGATGTAGGCCTGCGCGGTCATCTCCTCGTCCACCGCCCCCACCCAGAACCGGGTGCCGGCGGGCATGTGGCGCCGGGCATGCTCCAGGCCCTCGGTGCTGGCGATGGCGGCCACCACGTGCAGGGCCTTCGGGCGGCCCAGACGCAGCAGCGCCTTGTACACCAGCACCATGCTGCGCCCCGTGGCGAGCATGGGGTCGCACAGGATCACCACCCGGTCTTCCAGGGAAGGGCTGCTGAGGTACTCCACTTCGATGTCGAAGGCGTCCTCGCCCTTGCGATGCTTGCGGTAGGCGCTCACGAAGGCGTTGTCGGCCCGGTCGAAGTAGTTGAGCATGCCCTGGTGCATGGGCAGCCCGGCGCGCAGGATGGTGGCCAGCACCGGTTGCTCCATCAGCAGTTCGGTATGTGCCGTGCCCAAGGGGCTGGGCACTTCCGTGGGCACGTACTCCAGGGTGCGGCTCAGCTCCAGCGCGATCACCTCGCCGATCCGTTCCAGGTTGCGGCGGAAGCGCATGGGGTCTTGCTGCACCGCCACGTCACGCAGCTCCGCGATGAAGTGGTTCGCCACGCTGGGCCTGTCCACGAGTTCAGTGACCATCTGCTATCGCTTCAGCCAACGGAACGGCAGGGGCAGGCGGTTCCGGACAAGGCGTAAATATATCGTGCTGCCGGCACCGAAGCCCGCATTGAACCGGGCCACCGAAGGGGTGTTGGACCCGGCGAAGTCCAGGACCGTGCCCGTGCCCGCGTTCTCACTGATGTACCGGTCCACCAGATGGAACATGGCCCGGCGGTCGGTGCCGGCGCGGTCGCTGGCCGATTTGAGCAGGATGGACCGCCCCTCCCACTCCATGAAGCACACGGCGGCTTCCAACCCCTGCGCACCGCGCACCCCCAGGATGCGGCACTGCCCGCGTTGCCGCCCTTCGGCCAAAAGCCGCTCCAAGAGTTGGAGCCCGCCCGATGGAACGCCTCCGAAGCGGCGGCCGGTGGTGCGCTCGAACAGGGCGGTGAACTCCGCCGCGCCCACGTCGTCCACGATCACCGGCGGGTCGTCGCCGGCCTTGCGCAGGTTCCGGCGGTGCCCCTTGGCGTAAGCCGCGCGCAGGGCGGTGGCATCCTGGTCCAGCACCAGCTCCTGGTCGGTGTGCGGCAGCAGTCGCGTGTGCCGGTCCGCCCGCACGCGCATGGCCGTGTTGAGCCAGATGTCCCAGTACCGGAAATGCTCGGGCACGGCGGCCAGGAAGGCATCGTCCAGCCCCTCGGTGCGCGCCGGGGCGAACACCCCGAGCTGCTGGACGGCGTACGGCTGGTACAGGTAGCGCACGCCGTACTTGCGCCGGTGCGTCAACGGCATGATCGCCCCGTCGTCGTCCACCAGGGCCTCCCACTCCGGGCAGCACAGGTCCAGCACCCAGCTCTGGGCGTACCACAGCCGGTGCGGGCATCGCATGAGCAGCCGGTCCCAATGGGCCTTGTCGATCTCGCGGTGCGGAAGGTGCCTGATCATGGGCGGGCGTGCTGCAGGACGCGTTGGAACACGGTCGGCCACGGCGCGAACTCCCGGTGCCCGCTGAGGTAGCGGTCGTGCCATACACTGGTGAAGTTGCCCTGCACGGCCCGAACGTGATCGCTGAACGTGCTCATGGTACGCACCACGTCATCGGGCGCAAGATGCCGTTTTTCGACCAGTGCGCTGTCCATCACCGCGAAGGGATGGAGCATGAGGCCCGTGGCGGTGTCGCGCTCCAGGTCGTACCAGGGGAAGGGCGTGCAGGTGGCGGCGCGGAAACCGGGCCGGTCGGCGAAGCCCAGGGAATGCTCCTCGGTGAAGCCCAGCTCCTGCACGGTGCGCAGGCCGGCGGGCGGGTCCCAACGCAGGAAATGGTGGCGGCTGGCGATGGCGTCGACGCCCGGCAAGGCGCGTATCCATGCCGCCTCCTGCGCCCACCGGTCGCGGTCCATCACGGCATCGTACGATGGATGCAGCCCCAGGCGCACCCCCGGGGCCAGGCGGGCGTAGCGCGCACGCACGTGGGCCGGCCAGCGCTGCGGCGGCACCGCATGGTCATGGGCCCCTTCGCCGCGCAACAGCATGAAAAGGATGGCATCGTCCACCAGCGACCGGTGCTCCGCCACGCGGTCCGGCACGGCCAGGTAGGGATCACGGCCCGTGAGGCGGTCCTTCCACCGTTGCCGCACGGCGCGCAGGTCGCCCTTGAGCAGGTCCTTGGCGGTGGCCCCCAGCGCCCTGTGCAACGGCCGGCCCGCATGGCGGAGCACGTTGTCCATGTCCACCGTCACCACGTGCCGGTAGCGCCGTTGCACACGCAGCCCGGGCCATTGCGCCGCGAGCCGCTCGCCGAGCTGAAGCGCCCAATGATCGGCCCATGGGCGCTCCGCCAATCCGTGGCGCACCACGAAGAGCGCATCGGGCCGCACCCGCCCGTGGGCATCGCGGTCGGTGCAGGCGATCTCGTCGGCCAGGCTCAGGAGGAAGAAGATCGATGCGAACAGGTCGTGGCCGCCGGCCGTGAGGAAGATGGCGGGCGTGCCGTCGGCGTCGGTGGCCACGGTGCCGGGGGTGCGGTGCAGGGCCAGGCCGTCGCTCCCGGGCACGTGCAGGGCACCGATGAACACCCGACGGCCATAGGCCAGCCGGGGGCCGGCGGCACTGCGGAACTCCTCCTCGCCCGCGGCGAAGCGGACGGAGAGGCCCAGCATGCCCTCCAGCACGTGGCGCACCACGTACAGGGCGCGCGGTGACGGGTCATCGAGATGAACGAGCAGCATGGGCCAGACGCTCCGGCTTGGTACGCACGCCGAACCTACGAAGCAGGCTCTTGGTCACGTCGCGCAGCCACCATGACCAGCGGAACCGGTGGATGCCGCTGGCCCCGCCGGTGCGCAGGTCCCGGGCGATCACGGGGTAGGCCGCATGCAGGTCGGTCACGGTCCAGCGTAGGCCGTCCACCACCCCACGGCGCAGGGCACCGGCAGCCTCCAGGGCGGTTTCCATGGGGGTGAAGTCCATGTGGTGCCCCGGTTTCTTGGCCATGATGGCGAAGGTGCGCTCGCGGGTGGTGCCGTCCAGGTCGGTGTATGCGAAGGCCATGGTCCGTTCGGTCCGGTAGCGGACACCCTCGCGCACTTCCACGAAGTGGGCGAAGGTGAGGGCGTTGTTCACCGGCAGGTCAACGGTCACCAGCAGCCCATGGTGGGCGTGGAGAAAGGCGAAGGGGGAGCCCGGGCCGAAGCTGTGGGGTTCGTCCGCGTCCATCAATGCCGGCCGTGCGGCGCCGGTCACGGCGAAGGAGTGGAGCGGATGCGGGGTGCGCCCGAAAGCGGGATGGGCCAGGGCGGCGGTGCCCAGGGCGCCGCTGATGGTGCCGGTATGGCGCCGGTCGAAGGCGGCCCCGGCGGGCAGGTCGAAGGTGTAGGTGGGCACGAGCAGGGTGCCGGCCGGCCCCACTGCGGCCCGGAAGGCGTCCAGCAGCCGTACCGTGGCGGGCGGCCCACCGGAATGGCGGAGGCGCCATGCCAGCCGGGTGGTATCGGCCATGAGCATCACCACATCGCCCGCAGCGATGCCCATGGCGGCCGGATAGCCCATGGTCCCCATCAGCTGCGGGCCATCAGATGCAGCATGGTGGAGAAGCCGATCGCCTTCCAAAAGCCGGCCGCCGCCGCATTGCCGGCCACCACGGTCAGCTCCGTGCGCTCCACCCGGCGCATGGCGAACCACTCGGCGAGCAGCGCCACCATGGCGCGCGCGTGCCCGCCCCGTCGATGGGCCGGGGCCACGTACACGTGCGTGATGGAACCCACCGGGCCACCGGACAGGTATGCCGGTTGCAGGCGCACGGCGCCATGGGCGAAGCCCACCACGGTCCCGTCGGCATCGGTGGCCACCACGATCCGGCCGAAGCGCTCCAGGCCGGCACCGGCGCCTTTCAGCCACACCGTGCCGCCATCGGGGGCGAGCACCATGGGCGATCCCATCGCGGCCTCCTCGGCGTACATCGCTTCGAGCAAAGCGGGGAGTTCCGCGCAGCGCGGATCGTCCGGCGATGCGATCACATGCGTTGCGATCATGGTTCGTGGAATAGCCTTTGCAACCCCCGGATGGTGGTGGCGTCCCCCGCTTCCAGTGCGGCCTCCAGATCGACCTGGCGGCCGGCCTCCTGCTCCAACGCGGCCACCAGGTCGATGAAGGCCAGCGAGTCGAGCAATCCGGACCGCACCAGGTCGAGGTCCTCGTCCAGCTCATCGGCGCGCATGCCGATGCGCACCAGCCGATCGGCGAGCAGCGTGCGGACACGTTCGGTCAATTCATCCTTCATGGGCGATCTGCATCAGTCGGGGGCGGTCCCACTTGCCGTTGGCATTCCGGGGCAGCTGGTCGAGCACGGTGATCCGTTCCGGCACGAAAGGCGCGGGCAGCTCGGCGCGCAGCCGCTCCATCAGTGCGTTCACATCGGCGGGCACATCGATGAACGAGAACAGCCGTGCGGTGCCATGGACCACCGCCGCCACGGTCACCGCGTTGCCGCCATCGAGGGCGCGCATCAGGGCCTCGTCCACCTCGCCCGGCTCCACGCGATGGCCCAGGACCTTCACTTGGTGGTCGATCCGGCCCACATAGTGGAGCACACCGTCCGGCCCCTGGCGCACATGGTCGCCGGTGCGGTACCACAGGCCATCGCGGCCGGGAAGCCGCACAAAGGCCCGTTCGGTGGCCGGCGGTGCGTTGATGTACCCGGTGGTGACCTGGGGGCCGCACAGGACCAGCTCGCCCTCGCCGTGGGGCAGCCCGTCCATCGGCAGCACCTCGGCGCGGTCGGTGCCGATCGGCCGGCCGATGGGCACCAGGCCGGTGGTCTCCATGGCATCGGGCCGCACCTCATGGGCGGTGATGGCGATGGTGGCCTCCGTGGGGCCGTACAGGTTGATGATGCGGGCATGGGGCGCCGCCCGCTGCCAGTCGTTCACCAGTTCCCACGGCAGTGCCTCCCCGCAGAAGAACGCGAACCGCAGGGCCGGCAGCGACCCCGGGGACAAGGCGCGCATCCGGCGCATCACCCCCGCCAGGGAGGGCACCGAGAACCACACGGTGATGCCTTCGTCACGGGCCCAGGCGGCCGCGCGCAGGCCGCCGTCAACGGGTGGCACGCAGAGGCATGCACCGCTTGCCCAGCACACGAACATGTCGTGCATGCTCAGGTCGAATGGAAGTGCGAAAAGCTGGGTGAACCGGTCATCGGGCCCGAAGGGGTACATCGGCGGCAGGTGCGCCAGATAGGCGGCGAGGTTGCCCCGGGACACCCCCACGCCCTTCGGCCCGCCGGTGCTGCCCGAGGTGAACATGACGTACGCCTCATCCTCCGGCCGCGGGACCCGTGCCGGCAGCGGGGCGCTCAACGGCGCTTGCCGTCCGGTGAGCCATCTCATCGCACCGTTCGCGGCCATCAGGTCCGGCTCCGGTCCGGCACCTGGCTCCTGGACAAGCCCCACCTGTGCTTCGCAGCGCTCCAACATCAGTTGCCACCGGTCCCCGGGGCCGTCGGGATGCAGCGGCACACAGCTTCCGCCCGCCTTGAGGATGCCCAGCACCGCCGCATAGGCCCAAGGCCCGTCGCGCCGGGCCACGAAGGCCACGCGCCGCCCCTGCGCACCGGCGTCCAGCAGGCCGGCCGCCAGGCGATCGCTTCGGTCATGGAGCTCCGCATAGGTCCAGGTGGTGCCCGCCACGGCCAACGCCGGGCGTTCTGGATACGCGGCGGCGGCCCGGAGGAACAGGGATATCGGGTCGTGGTCGCTCATGCGTGGGCCGGCCGCTCCGGCCCCGGCATGCAAAGCAACGCATCGGCGAAGTACTTCGTGCCCCAGTTGGGGAAGGCGAACTTCTCGTAGCGCCCCCAGAGCGGGAACGAGCCGGGCATGGCGCCATGCACGGCAGCGGGGCCTTGTGCCGAAAGCCGCTGGACGGCCATGAGCCAGGCCATCGCCCCGTCGCGGGCGCGGCGCATGTCCGGGTCCGCGCCCAGCGTGTCCCACACGATCGCCAGCTGGGCGGTGCCGGTCATGATCGCGTGCTCACTTCCACGCCAATCCTTGTCGTAGCGGCCGTGCAGGCGCCCTTTCGCCAGGAAGTCGGTGGCCAGTGCCCGGGCCGCGATGGTGGCCGCCTGCCGGTAACGGTCGTCGTTGAGCAGGGTGGCGCACTCCAGCAGGCCGTCCAAGGTGTAGGCGATGGTGTGGGTGATGGGGCGGTCGTTGTGGCGCACGGTGTTGTCGGCATTGGCGAACCAACCGTTGGGCCGCTGCTGGGCCAGGCACCATTCCAGGTTGCGCAGGGCGGACTGCCGCAGGCCCTCCTCGCCGGTGGCGGCGGCCAGTTGCAGCAGGGGCGCGTCCACGTATGTGTCGTACACGCGGGCCACGCCGAGGAAGTTGGCAGCGCGCCATGCGCCGTCGGGTTCCTGCACGGCGGCGATCCAGCGCCCGGCGCGCAGGGCGGCGTCCAGGAAGCGGTCCTCGCCGGTATGGGCGTGCAGGGCGAGCATGCCGCGGACCACTTGGGCGGTGTTGAACACGATGCCGGGCCGTCCCTCGCCCACCCGGCCGCCCGGCCAGCCGCCATCGACGCGTTGGATCCCCATCAGCCACTCGCCCGCCCGCACGGCGGCCTCTTCCGGGGCGGCCCATGGCAGGTGCCGGCCGGCCCGCAGCAGGGTGGGGATCGCGTAGCCGGTGGTCTCGGGGTACGATGCGCCCCAGCCATGGGTGAGGTGGTAGCTGCCCATGCCCGCGTCCGTGCCCTGCTCCTGGGCGCGCAACAGGTAGCCCACGGCATCGCGCAGGGCCTGGCGGGGGTCGGGGGGGATATTGGCGGAGGCCCCGCGCCGATGCGCGTTCATCAACGCCCGCACCTGTCCGTCCGCCAGGCCGGCGGCGAACGATCGCGCGTAGCCGAGCAGGGAGCGTATCACGCGGTACGGATCAAGTGTCCACAGATGAGTTCGGCGGCATGGCCATCGCCGAAGAGATGGGGGCGCGGTGTGCCGCCCCGGGCCATGAGGGTGCGCGCTGCGGGGACCATGCGTTCAGGATCGGCCCCGGCCAACAGGGCGTCGCCGGAATCCACCAGTTCGGTCCATTCGGTCTCCTCGCGCAGGATGACGCACGGTTTGCCGAGGAACCAGGCCTCCTTCTGCACGCCGCCGCTGTCGGTGGCCACCAGGCGGGCGCCCCCTTCCAGGGCGGTCATGTCAAGGAAGCCCGCGGGCGGCATCACATGCACGTCCGGGCCCTCCAGCAGCCGGCGGCGGAGCGCGTCGTCCGGCAGGGCATCGAGCTGCTTGCGGGTGCGCGGGTGCAGCGGCAGCACCAGGGGCATGCGGTGCTCCTCATGGATGGCGAGCAGCCCCGCCACGATGCCCGCGAGCCGTTCCGGACGGTCGGTGTTGTGGGCGCGGTGAACGGTGGCGAGCAGGTACCCGTCCGGCTCCAGCCCGTTGTCGGCGAGCACCCTGCTGCGCTCGTTGGCCATCCGCAGGAAGTGCAGGCTGTTGTCGTACATCACATCACCGGCATGCACCACGTGGGGCCGATCGGCCGTGGCGCGCCCTTCGGTCCGTTCGGTGAAGCCTTCGCGCAGCAGGTTGTCCACGCCGGTGCGTGTGGGGCAGAAGAGCCATGTGCTGCAGTGGTCGCACACGATGCGGTTGATCTCCTCGGGCATGGCCTTGTTGAACGAGCGCAAACCGGCCTCGACGTGTGCCACGGGGACGTGCAACTTGGCGGCGGCCACGGCACCGGCCAGCGTGCTGTTGGTATCGCCGTACAGCAGCACCACATCGGGCCGGTGCTGCACGATGGCCTGCTCGATGCCTTCGATCATGCGGGCGGTCTGGGCGCCATGGGTGCCGGAACCCGTGCCGAGCTGCACGTGGGGCGGCGCGATGCCCAGCTCATCGAAGAACACCTGCGACATGTCGGCGTCGTAGTGCTGGCCGGTGTGCAGGATCGTCTCGTCCATGCGATCGCGGAAGCGCCCGGCGATGGCCCGGCCGATGGCCGCCGCCTTGATGATCTGCGGGCGGGCGCCCACCACGGTCAGCAACCGGAGCTTGGCCATTCACATCATGCCGTTGTCGGCGAAGCTGTAATAACCGCCGGAGGTGACGATGATATGGTCCTGGACGGCGATCTCCAGCAGGCGGCCGCCCTCCACCAGGCGACGGGTGAGCCGGATGTCCTCCTCGCTGGGGCGCAGTTGGCCGCTGGGGTGGTTGTGGCCCAGCACCAGGCACGAGGCCCGCCGGTCGAGCGCCTCCTTGAAGATCACCTTGGGGTCGGCCACGGTGCCGTGTATGCCGCCCCGGCTCACGCGGCACCGGTCCAGCAGGCGATTGCCGCGGTCCAGTACGAGCAGCCAGAATTCCTCGTGGGGCAGGTCGGCCAGGTGGGCACGCAGCAGTTCGTGGGCCACGGCGCTGGTGGCCACCAGTTCGCGCTCGGCGGGTTCTGCGGCCCGGCGGCGGCGGCCCAGCTCCAGGGCGGCGACGATGCCGATGGCCTTGGCCTCGCCCATGCCCTTGAAGCGGGTGAGGTCGGCCACGCCTTGGCGCCCCAGGCGGTGCAGGTCGTTGCCCGCAGCCGCCAGCACGCGCTTGGCCAGGTCAAGGGCGCTTTCGGAGGTGCTTCCCGAGCGGATCAGGATGGCGATGAGCTCGGCGTCGGACAGGGCCTGGGCGCCATGCTGCATGAGCTTCTCGCGCGGGCGGTCGTCGCGGGCCCACTCGCGGATGCTCAGTTTGTCGGGCGGTTGCTGCATGGGCGGGAAAAAAAACAGGCCCCCGCAGGGACCTGTCCAAGGTACGGTCCGGGCCGGATCACTGGAGCGCGCTCACGTGGCGGGTCACGGACGACTTCAGGTTGGCGGCCTTGTTCTTGTGGATGATGTTGTTCTTGGCCAGCTTGTCCAACATGGCGCTCACCTTGGGAAGCAGCTCCGCGGCCACCTTCTTGTCGGTGGTGGCGCGCAGGTCGCGCAGGGCGTTGCGGGTGGTCTTGTGCTGGTACCGGTTGCGCGTGTTGCGGCTCTCGGTCTGGCGGACGCGCTTCAATGCGGACTTATGGTTGGCCATCGGCTATGGTTGACTCCCTTTTCCGGAAAGGGAGCGCAAATATAGGCGTTTTGGGGATCGCTCGGGCCGGTCGAAGAAAAACCCCGGGGGCACCGGGGCTGTTCCTTGCTTCGGTCAGTGGGGGGTCAGTATGCGTTGGGGTCGCTGCGGAACATGTTGGTGACGGTCTTCACCACGATCTTGATGTCCAGCCAAAAGGACCAGTTCTCCAGGTACCAGACGTCCATCTCCACGCGGCGCTCCATGAGTTCGGGCGTGCGGGTCTCGCCGCGCAGGCCGTTGACCTGGGCCCAGCCGGTGACGCCGGGGCGTACGAAGTGGCGCACCATGTACTTGTCGATGATGTCGCGGTACTGGTCATTGAGCTTCAGCGGGTGCGGGCGGGGGCCCACCACGCTCATCTGGCCCAGCAGCACATTGAAGAACTGGGGCATCTCGTCCAGGTTGCTCTTGCGCAGGAAGGCGCCCACGCGGGTCACCCGGGGATCGTTGCGGGTGGCCTGCCGGCTGTCGGCATCGCCGTTCATGCGCATGCTGCGGAACTTCCAGCAGGTGAAGGGCTTGTTGTCGCGCCCCAGCCGGCTTTGCTTGAAGAAGACCGGCCCGCGGCCGGAGAGCTTCACCATGATCGCCAGCAGGGGGAACAGCCAACTGAACACCAGCAGGATGATCGCCCCGGAGAACAGGATGTCGAAGGCGCGCTTGATGGCCCGGTTGCCGGCGCGGTCCAGGGGTTCACGGCGGATCTTGCTCACCGGCACCTCGCCGTGGAACTCCAGGTCGGTGGTCTGCACCACGGGGATGTAGCTCTCGGCACTGGGAATGACCCGGAAGCGGATGGTGTTGCGCTCACAGAACTCCATCAGGTCGGTGATCTCCTGGCGATGGGTGCCGGGCAGTGCGCAATAGAGGATGTCGATGCGGTTGGCCAGCACGAACGCCTTGGCCGCCGCGATGCCGCCCATGCGCCGGCCCTCCAGGTCCGCCTGCACGGGTTCATCGTTGAACAGGCCCCGGAAGCGGTAGCCGCGCACGGTCTGGTCCTCACAGTACCGCAGGATCTCCGAGACCGCAGGGCCATCACCCACGATCACCAGGTCCTTCACGGTGGTCAGGGGTTCCAGGGCGAGTACTTTGTTCAGGCCGGTCTGCACGTGCTGAAGGGAATAACGGCCCGCCCGCAGGAGCGAACCCAGTTCATGGGCGATCTCCGGCCGGTCGATCGGCCCCGGACGGCGACCGGTACCATGCTCCATGTGAAGGGTCTTGTCCATTGTGCTCCTACGCTTCGATCGGTCCGCGGCCAGTGGTCGGTAGGGGGCAAATGTACCCAGCACCAGGCACGGATGTCAAGTCCGTCGAACAAAATTAATCACTGGTCGGTATTCCACTATGGATCGTCGACGACTCGGCGCCGCGCCCTCCGGCCCCCATCGCATCGCCCCCCCCCTCCCCCGGGGTCCTTGGCCCGGCATCGCCACGAAGGATCGGGCCGGGTACGGCCGGACGGCGGCACGCCCGGGCATGTTTGTCCAACTTTGCCCGTATGCCCCGGATCCTGCTCGTGGAGGACGACCACCGGCTCTCGCGTTCCATCGCTGAACAACTCGAGGCCGCCGGCATGGCGTGCCTGCAGGTGTACGATGGCGAGATGGCACGCCGGGCCCTGGACGGCGACAGCTTCGACCTGGTGCTCCTTGACCTGAGCCTGCCCAAGCTGGACGGCTTCACCCTCTGCAAGGAGATCCGCCAGCGCGACGGCCACACGCCGATCATCATCCTTACCGCCTTCAGCGACATCGACAGCAAGATGCACGCCTTCGAGCTGGGCGCCGATGATTACCTGGTGAAGCCGGTCCATTTCAAGGAGCTACTGGCCAAGGTGCGCGTGTTCCTCAAGCGCAGCGAGGGCCATCCGCTGCAGCCGGCGACCATCCGCGTGGCCGACCTGGTGATCGACCTGTCGGCGAAGACCGTGGAGCGCGGTGGCGCCCGCATCGACCTTTCGGCCAAGGAGTTCAACCTGCTGGCGCATCTGGCCCGCCACCGGGGCCGCGTGCTCAGCAAGGACGACCTCGCCGCGCATGTGTGGGCCGAGAGCCACACCGTGTCGCCCAACACCATCGAGGTCTACATCAGCTTCCTGCGCAGCAAGGTGGACAAAGGCTTCACCCCGAAGCTGATCCACACCCGCCACGGCTTCGGATACACGCTCAATGAGCTGGACGGATGACGCTGCGCGTGCGGCTGGCCATCGTCTTCGCCGGGCTGAGCCTGCTGCTGCTGCTGGGCTCCCTGGGCTACATCTACGCCTCGCAGGCCACCTCGCGGCAACAGGAGTTCTACGCCCGGCTCGAGGCGCAATGCGTGCGCGTGGCCTCGCTGCTGGACGAGGTGCGCCAGGCCGACCGCGACCTGCTGCGCGTGATCGACATCAACACCATCCACCGCTTCCACGACGAGAAGGTGCTGCTCTTCAATGAGCGGGACGAGCTGATCTACAGCAGCCTGGACGATGAGCCGATCCACTACAACGCCGCCCTGCTGCAACGCATCCGCCAGGTGAAGCGCGTGGCCTACACCGATGCCGACCACGACGAGGTGGTGGGCATCCACCACACCGCCGGCGGCGCCGACCTGGTGGTGCTGGCCTCGGCCTTCGACACCCACGGCAAGCGCGAACTGGCCAACCTGGCGCGCACCCTGCTCGCCTCCCTGGGCCTGGGCCTGCTCTTCATCTTCGCCGCGGCCTACTTCTACATCGGCTTCGCGCTGCGCCCCATCGCACGGCTGCAGGAGGCCGTGGCCGGCATCGACGTGGACCGGCTGGACCAGCGCCTGCCCGTTCACGGTGGCCGCGACGAGCTGGACCGGCTCGCCGTCAGCTACAACGCCATGCTGGGCCGCCTGCGCGAGGCCTTCGACCTGCAACGCGCCTTCGTGCGCAACGCCAGCCACGAGCTGCGCACGCCCCTGGCGCGCATGAACGCCCAGGTGGAGCACGCCCTGTCGCTGCCCGCCGGAAGCCCCGGCCTGCACGGCGTGCTGCGCACCCTGCAGCAGGACATCGCCGCGCAGGGCTCACTGGTGGAATCGTTGCTGCTGCTGCAACGCCTGCAGGCGGACATCCCGTTGCAGCGCAAGCCCGTGCGCGTGGACGAGGCGCTCTACGCCTGCCTGGAGGAGCTGCGCGCCCTGCACCCGCAAGCGCAGGCCACCGTGGACATGGACCCGGCCATCACCGACCACCGCCAGCTGACCGTGGAGATCAACGAGCTGCTGCTGCGCACGGCCCTGCGCAATCTGCTGATGAACGCCGTGCAGCACGGCCCGGACCGCACCGTGCAGGTGCGCCTGGCGCGGCGGCCCGGCCGGCTGGAGCTCGCCTTCAGCAATGCCGGCGAGGCGCCGTTGCCGGCCGAGCAGGTCTTCGAGCCCTTCTTCCGCGGCGCACCGGCCGGCGATGCGCGCGGCAGCGGGCTGGGCCTTTCCATCGTGCGCCAGGTGGTGGCGCAGGCCGGCGGCACCGTGCGCTATGCCCATGCGGAAGGGCGGCACCTGTTCACCGTGTCGCTGCCTGCGGCTTGAGGCCGGCCTCACGTCCAGCGCCGCACCGCCGCCGGTGGCCGCCAGTCGCTGCGGCGGTGTTCCGCCACGCGGCGACGCACCGTGAAGAGCTTCACCAGCAGCACCCCCGCAACGAAGCCGCCCACGTGCGCCCAGATGGCCACCCCGGCGGAAAGGCCGGTGAGGCCCGCCACCACCTGCGAGCCGAACCAGAACAGCAGCGTGGCCCAGGCCGGCACCGCGAAGGTGAAGGGGATGATGCCCAGCGGCACCAGCACGTACACGCGCACCCGGGGGAAGAGCATCAGGTAGGCGCCCATCACCCCGCTGATCGCGCCCGAGGCGCCCACCATGGGGATCACCGAGGCGGGTTCCCACCACACCTGCGCCGCCGCGGCCGCCACGCCGCACAGCAGGTAGAACAGCACGAAGCCGCCGCGCCGCATGCTGTCCTCCACGTTGTTGCCGTACAGCCAGAGGAACCACATGTTGCCCAGCAGGTGCATCCATCCGCCGTGCATGAACATGGAGGTGAGCACCGTGCCGGGCTGGCGGCCGGGGTCCACCACGCAGGCCAGGCCCTCGGCGATCCAGAAGCCGCTGCCGGGCTCGGCCATGCCGGTGAGCTCGCCGGGCACCAGGCCCCATTCGCACACCGAGGCGGCCAGGGCGTATGCCGTGCCGGCGCCCTGCACCACCAGCCACGCCAGCACGTTCAGCACGATCAGCGCGATGGTGACCACCGCCGTGCGCTGGGTCACGTTCTCATCGTGGAAGGGAAACATGCCGCCAAGATACCGGGCGCAGGGAAGTGCTCAGGCCCGCACGGCATGCAGGGCCGTGGCGCCGCCAGGCCGGGTCGTGGCCGGCGGGATCGCGCCCTCCACGGGATCAGCGCGCAAGGGCTGCGGTCAACGCCCGTGGCATTGTTTGTATTTCTTCCCGCTGCCGCAGGGGCATGGGTCGTTGCGGCCCACTTTCTTCTCCACCCGCACGGGTTCCACGGGCCGGCGCGGGCCGGTGGGCGGCGGTGCCGCGGCGCCCGGTCCGCGGGCGGCGGTGGCCGCAGGGCGTGCCGGCGCGGCGCCCACCTCGGCCCGGCCGGCGCTCAATTGCTGCTGCGGCGCGCGCGGCGCCTGGGCCTGCTGCACATCGGGCTGGGCCGTGGGCAGGCCGGCCTTCGCCAGGAAGCCCACCGCCTCGTGGTTGATCCGCTCCACCATCGCCTTGAACTGTTTGAAGCTCTCAAGCTTGTA
>JAVFAQ010000004.1:0-30933 GCA_034002325.1 Flavobacteriales bacterium
ACCGCGCCCAGGTGCGCCCACAGCGTGGCCAGCGAACACACCGTGATGCCCTGACCGTAGGGATGGTCCTTGGCACCGGGTGTCACCACCAAGCGCAGGGGGGCTTTCACCGCATCGAAGGCGAGCATGTTGCCCTTGCTCAGGTCGGGGTGGTTGCTGGTCTTGATCTCCACGGCCGCCACCACCTTGTCGCCCTGAAGGACCACGAGATCGAGTTCCGACCCGTCCTGCGTACGGAAATGGCCAAGTTCCGCACGGCCTTCAAGCCATGCCCGCACCTGCTGCACCACGAAGCCCTCCCACGAAGGACCGCGCAGGTGATGGCCGAAAAGGTCATCGTGCGAGCGCACGTTCAGCAGGGCATGCAGCACCCCGCTGTCGGTCAGGTAGACCTTGGGCGCGCGCATGAGCCGCTTGCGCAGGTTGGCCTGGTAGCTGGGTAGTGCGAAGCAGAAGTACGCCGCCTCGAAGAAGTGCAGGTAGTGCTTCACCGTGGGGGCGCTGAGGCCGATGGAACGCGCGAGCATGGCCATGTTGAGCACCGATCCGTGCGTGCTGGCCAGCATGCGCAGCAGTTGCAGGGCGTTGGCGGGTTTCGCCTGCAAGCCGAGCTGGGGCAGGTCGCGCTCGGTGAAGGAGCGCAGCAGGTCGCGCAGCACGTCGAAGGCATCGGCATCGCTTTCCGCCAGGAACGCGTCCGGGTAGCCACCCCGCAGCCAAAGCCGGTCCTGATGGGTGCGGGCCACCTCATGCACCGACAGGGGGTACAGGTCCAGGTAGGCCACACGCCCCGCCAGCGACTCCGATGCCTGCTGCACGATGGCCGGTGAGCTGGAACCCAGCAGCAGGTACCGGCCGGGGCGCCGGTCGCGGTCCACCAAGGTGCGCAATAGCGGGAAGAGCCCGGGCATGCGCTGCACCTCGTCGATCACCACCAGCTCATCGGTATGGGCCAGCAGGAACTCCTTCGCGTTGCGCAGCATGGCCTGGTCGTCCGGGTCCTCCAGATCAAGCCTGAACGAAGGCCGCCCCAGCTTCTTCACCAACTGGTGGGAGAGGGTGGTCTTGCCCACCTGCCGCGCACCGAGGATCGCCGTCACCGGGCGCTTCCGCAGGCGATCAAGGGCGGTGGCGGTGATGTGGCGCTGGATGGGCATATCGAACCAATACCCTGCAAATATAAAGTCACACTTTCGATTTGCAGGGAAACGGGCGTGTCCTGCGGTCAATGTGCCGCAGGGTCCGCTTCTCCGTCGCTAGAGAGCTTATGGAGGTCCGGGTCATCGCTTCGCGCCTTGCGTAGTGCTGCTTCGCTTATACTCGGTGGACACCGTGTCTACACGCTCCTTCAACCCCACTATGGCTTCCCCTTCACCTCCTGTACGCCGACCCGAAGGACTTGGCCTCAGCCATCACAGCCAATAGACCAGCAACTCGTCCTTCAACCGCTCGAACCCGTGATCCGATGTGATCAGGGGCAGGTCCATGTGGATCGATGTGGCCGCGATCAGGCAGTCGGGGACCTTCAGTCCATGGCGCCGTCTCAGATCGATGGTCAGTTCCTTTATCCGGTCGTTCGGATCGAGGATCGTGCAGTCGTTCAGCAGCGCGCGTGCCATTTCGAGCTGGGCCTTGGTCGCCCGCTTGCTCGAGAGCAGTTCGATCTCCGAAATGAACGAGACGAAGACCTCCGCGGACTGCAACAGGCGCGTTGCGCTGGCTTGGCCTTCCAAGAGATGGATCAATGCGCTGGTATCGGCAACAACGCGATCACCACTCATCGCGCATGCGCCTTACCTCGTCCAACGCCCATTCGCTCATGCCGGGGATGGCCCCGGCGTACTTCTTGGCATCGAGCAGTTTCCGCGGCCGTTTCGTGGGCCGGGTCTTCTTGACCACGGCAGGCCGCGGACGGCGCTTGTTGGTCGTCTTTGCCATGTGACGAAGATAGGCGCTCCAGCCTCCGCAGGGATCCCCAAGGGTCCCTGCGGTCAATGTGCCGCAGGGACCGCTTCTCCATCGCGGATGGAGATGTTGATGGCGTTGGTGCTTCGTCCCGCCGCCGTGCGCGAGGCGAAGAGATAGCGGCGGGCGAAGAGCAGCGGGAGGTCCATGGGCGCCGGTGCGAAGGGCCGGATCTGGGGGGATGGGGCCGGGTCGATGCAGATCATTCATGGTGTGAATGGTCGGTCGTGCCGGCCGTGGTGGTGTGAGGGCGTGGGCCCGGCTGGCAGGAATCTGAGGCGAGCGTTGCTGTGACCCATCCGGGGGGCAGGCGATGCTCGGGACCACGTTGGGGAGGTGGCCGCTTCAACTGCGGCACGGTGCCAGCAAGCGTTTCCGTTCGATAAGGGCGGGATGCCGGTCACGCCCCTGCAGCTTGCGGGAAACCCGGTCGTGTCGTTAATTCGCATCGTGAATGATAATCATTCACGCCATGAATAAACATCTTCCCCGTCTGGCGACCTCGGCCGTAAAAGAGCGGCTGCGCGTGATGCCCGCCGTCGTGCTCACAGGTTCGCGGCAGACCGGCAAGAGCACCTTGGCCACGCTATTGGACAAAGGCGGCCGGCGCTACCATTCGCTCGATGACCTGGATGTGCTCGATGCCGCACGGCGCGATCCCGGCGCCTTGCTGGGCGGCGACGGCCCGGTGACCCTGGACGAGGTACAACGCGCGCCGGAACTGCTGCCCGCCGTCAAGCGTGCGATCGATAAGGATCGCCGGGCCGGGCGGTTCCTGCTTACGGGCAGCGCCAACCTGCTGCTCATGCGGCAGGTGTCGGAATCGCTCGCCGGCCGAGCCAGTCATATCACCTTGTGGCCCATGGCGCGGCGGGAGCAACTGGGCCTGGGCCGCGCCGGGCGATGGGACGATCTGCTGACCACGCCCGATGCGGACTGGCGCGACCTGCTGGCCGCCCCCGATGCGCAAGCACCTGCCGAGGATTGGCGCGCGCTCGCACGCCGGGGCGGATTTCCCACGCCCGCCGTGGAACTGGGCACCGCCGCCGACCGTGCCATCTGGTTCGATGGCTATGTGCGCACCTACCTGGAACGCGACCTGCAGGACCTGGCCGCCATCGGATCGCTGCCCGACTTCCGCCGCCTGATGCGCGCCGCCTGCCTACGCCTTGGGCAAATGCTCAACCAAGCCGAACTGGGGCGCGACGTGGCTCTGCCGCAACCCACGGTGCATCGCTGGCTCAACCTGCTGGAAGCCTCGTACATGCTGGTCCGCCTGCCCCCTTATTCCGTCAACCGCACCAAGCGGCTGATCAAAACACCCAAGACCTATTGGGCCGATACCGGTTTGGCCCTGCACCTGGCCGGGCATGGCAAGCCGGACGGCACACACCTGGAGAACATCGTGCTCCATGACCTGCTGGCCTGGCGCGACACGCGGGTGCAGCATGCGGAACTCGGCTATTGGCGCACCACCACAGGCGAGGAGGTGGACTTCGTGATGGAGGTGGGCGACGAATTGCTGCCCATCGAGGTGAAGGCCGCCACACGGCCCCGGCTGGCCGATTGCGCCAACCTGCGCAGCTTCCGCGCCGAGTACGGCAACAAGGCGCGTGCGGGGCTGCTGTTGCACGGTGGGAGCACCCTGGAATGGCTCGCCGCCGACGTGCTGGCCGCACCGTGGTGGATGGTGGTGTGAACACTTCAACGGCCGTGGCGCAGGTCCGCTTCACCACACTGCTCCGCCCGCAGGCTTCCCGCGGCTGGCCGTCCTGCGATGGCCTGATGGCACTTCAACTCCGAAGCGCTGAAAGATGCCGCGCATGCCGCACGAACGGCACGTCCCCGGGGCGGATCCGTGACCGCCCGTTCACGCGCGCGGATCGGGCTCTCCGCCCCCTCACTCACAATTCTCCATCTCCAACACAAAATACCCCTGCGCGCGGATGTCCCGCTCCCACTGGGGTTGCAGCGCGCGCACGTGGCAGAAGCGGCACTCCTTGGCGGTGAGGCGCTGCCCCTCCTCGCCCTTGCCGGCCAGGTACTTCCGGCCGTAGTCGTGGATCACGGCGGTGTCGCGCATGGCGCTCGGGGCGATGATGTCGAAGTGCATCACCCGGCCGTCCTTGCGGGTCACGTACGTGTCCCAAACGGCCACTTCCAAGGTGTTCTTGCTGTCGGTCATGATGCGTTGCTGGGCGTGGCCCGCCAGGCTGAGAGGCAGGGCCGCTATGAGGATGAGGGTGCGGAACATGGGCACTGGTGACGCCGGGCGCCGGGCACAAAGTTAGTGGTCCGAACTATATGAACGCGCCGGTGGACCGATCGGCCGCTGGGCTGAACGGGTCCCACCCTACTTCCAAGCCTTCACGATGAGCCCCGTCCCCGTCCGGTGCGTCATCCGCACATCGGCCATGTTCAGCACGAAGGCGATCGGGTAGGCGATCAGGTAGTAGAACGGCAGCACGATGAAGAACAGGCGCGAGGCATTGAGCATGAGCAGCGGCCACTTCATGCTGAGCTTCCAGCTGATCTTGCCCGGTGCGCCGTAGCTGTAGCGCGCCTCCACCCGGCTGAAGCCGTTGCGCAGCGCCTTGGCCTTGATGTCGTCGATGTTGTAGCCGTCGCGCACGTGCTCCTCGATGAAGGAGCCTTCGCCCTCCTCGTGTACATCGCTGCCGCCCTGGTCGCTGGGGGTGCTGATGATGAGCATGCCGCCTTCCTTGAGCGAGGTGCTGTAACAGCGTAGCGCGGCCTCGTCCTCCAGGATGTGCTCCATCACGTCCACGCACACCACCAGGTCGAAGGTGTCGGGCCGCTGGTATTTCGTCACGTCGCCCACCTCGAACTTCACCTGCGGCCGACCGATGCGCTGGAAGAAGGCGTTGCAATCGGCCACCTGCTCGTCCTTCACATCGATGGCGGTGATACTGGCGTGCGGAAGCTTACCGCTGAGCCAATAGGTGTATTGCCCGAATCCGGCGCCGGCATCGTAGATGTGTATCGGCTGGTCGACCCCATGGGTCGACGCTCCAGGGACTCCGACACGAGATCTCATGTCCCTGATCCATGGCCGCAGTTCGCGCTGGATGTGCCAGCAGCGCAGCAGCAGCAGGTCCAGCAGTTTGTAGAACAGCTTGCGCAGGAACGGTGTGCGGTTGAACACCACGCCCAACCGGCGTTTCACGGGATCGTACTGCATGGTGCTGGTCCTGTGTCATTGGTCGGCCCGGTGGTCCCGGCGTACGCCGGGAGACCCTACGGGTGCGGTTCGCGCATGTTGCGGTGGTCGCACGCCGTTCATTCGCCTTTCAGCAGTTTCTCGATCTCTTCCGCCCGGTCCAGCGAATCGTCGATGTAGAACAGCAGTTCGGGCACCACGCGCATCTGCTTGCCCACACGCTGGCCCAGCAGGCCACGCAGGCGCTGGGACTGTCCCTTGATGCCCTCGATGGCCGCCTGCTTGTCCTTCACCGGGAACAGGCTGAGGTACACCTTGGCGATGCCCAGGTCGGGGCTGACGCGCACGGCGGATACGGTGATGAGGGCGCCGGGCAGCAGCTGCCGGGCCTCCTGCTGGAAGATGGCGGCCAGCTCCTGTTGCAGCAGGCTGTTCACCTTGTTCTGTCGAAGACTGTCCATGGGTCCGCGAAGGTAGGCAGGCCCAGGGACGATGGCCCTCGGAACGGCGCCTCGGGCCTGCCTACCTTCGCCTCCGCTCCATGCGCACCTTTGTCCGCATCCTGCGTTTCGGCGCGCCCTACCGGCATTACGCGGCCCTCAACGCGCTGTTCAACCTGCTGGGCACGGTGTTCCACCTGCTGTCGCTGCTGCTGTTCATCCCCTTCCTGCGGCTGCTGCTGGGCCAGGTGAAGCCCGTACACGTGCGCCCCGCCGAATTGTGGACCAAGGAAGGGCTCGAAGGCACGTTCAACTGGGGCCTCACCCGACTGATCGACGTGTACGGCAGCATGGGCGCGCTGCTGGTGATCTGCATCGCGGTGGTATCGCTCTTCGCCTTCAAGAACCTGTTCCGCTACCTGGCCCTGCTGGCCATCACCCAGTTCCGCAATCGGATCGTGCGCGACATCCGCCAGCGCATCTACGCCAAGCTCCTGGAACTGCCGCTTCGCCACCACACCAACGAGCGCAAGGGCGACATGCTGGCGCTGATGACCAACGACATGCACGTGGTGGAGTTCTCGGTGATGCAGTACATCGAGATGGTGTTCCGCGAGCCGATCGCCGTGCTGATGTTCCTCGGCACCATGGTGACGCTGAGCCCCGGCCTCACCGCGATCTCGTTGCTGATGCTGCCGATCAGCGGCCTGCTCATCGCCCGCGTGAGCCGCAGCCTGAAGAAGCGCAGCACCCGCGTGCAGGAGAAGGAGGCCGACCTGCTGGCGCGGCTGGAGGAGACCCTGGGCGGCATCCGCGTGATCAAGGCCTTCAACGGCGAGGGCTCCATGGAGCGGCGCTTCGCCCGCGAGAACGGCCTGCTCATGCGCGCCCACGTGAGCATGATGCGCCGCCAGGACCTGGCCTCGCCGCTGAGCGAGACGCTGGGCGCCGCCGTGATGGCCGCCATCGCGTACGTCGGCGGCAGCTTCGTGCTGGGCACGGAACCCACGTTGAGCGGCGACAGCTTCCTCGGCTTCATCATCATCTTCTCGCAGCTGCTGGCCCCGATCAAGGGCTTCTCCCAGGGCTGGAGCGCCATCACCCGCGGCGGCGCCAGCGGCCAGCGCATCTTCGACCTGCTCGCCGTGGAGAACACCGTGAAGGAGAGGCCCGATGCCGCGCCCATCACCACCTTCAACGACCGCATCGAATTCGACGGGGTGGACTTCGCCTACGCCGATGCGCAGGTGTTGAGCGCCATCCGCATCACCGTACCCAAGGGGCGCAGCGTGGCCCTGGTGGGCACCAGCGGCAGCGGCAAGACCACGTTGGTGAACCTGCTGCCCCGCTTCCACGATGTGACCGGCGGCGCGGTGCGGATCGATGGGCACGACATCCGCGACCTGCGGATCAAGGACCTGCGCGCGCTGATGGGGATCGTGACGCAGGACAGCATCCTGTTCAACGACTCGGTGGCCAACAACATCGCCTTCGGCAGCCCGGGCGTGTCGCAGGCCGATATCGAACGCGCCGCGCGCATCGCCAACGCGCACGACTTCATCATGGCCATGGGGCAGGGCTACCAGACGAACATCGGTGATGGCGGCAACCGCTTGAGCGGCGGGCAGAAGCAGCGCATCTCCATCGCCCGGGCCGTGCTGCGGAACCCGCCGATCCTGATCCTGGACGAGGCCACCAGCGCGCTGGACACCGAGAGTGAGCGCCTGGTGCAGGAGGCCCTGGTGAAGATGCTGGAAGGCCGCACGAGCATCGTGATCGCCCACCGCCTGAGCACGATCCAGCACTGCGACGAGATCTGCGTGATGCACCAGGGCCGCATCATCGAGCGCGGCACGCACAATGAACTGTACGCGGCCGGCGGGCAGTACCGGAAGTTGTGCGACATGCAGGCCTTCGCCTGATCACCGCTTCTTCTTGAACAAGCGGTCGAAGAAGTTCTGGTCCTTCCTCACCTTCCTGAGCGTGTCCACGTCGCGCTTGTGGCCGGGGCCGAAGACATCCTCCAATAATTGCTGCAGGCCGCTCTTATGCCGGCGCGGATCGCAATCCATATCCACCGCGTAGTCGGCCACCCAGCCGAAGTCGCGCAGGTACTTCCGGCGCAGTTCCGCGTTCCCCTCGATGTCCTTCAGCACCATGCCCGCGATGGGCAATGCCAGTTGCGACCCCGTGCCCAGCTTACTGCTGAAATGCACCGAGGGATCGAAGGCGCCCACCCACGTGCCTACGACAAGTCCTGGCGTATAGGCCACGAACCAGGCATCCGTGTGGTCCTGTGAGGTGCCCGTCTTGCCGGCGAGCGGTGCCTTGACGCCGTAGCGGGTGCGCAATGCGGTGCCCGTGCCCTGGTCGATCGCGCGTTGCAGCATGGCGGTCACGGCCGCGGCACTTTCGGCAGCGATGGCCTGCTTGCCCGCGGCCTGTTCCGCCTCGTACACCACTTGGCCGTTCGCATCGGTGATCTTGGCGATCAGTCGCGGATCCACCCGCTGGCCGCGCATGGCGAAGGCCCCGTAGGCGGGCACCAGTTCCTTCAAACTGATGCTCGATGCGCCCAGGGCCACGGCGGGTTTGTCCACATCAGCGGTGGGCAGGCCAAGGGCCTCGAACGTGCGGCGCAGGGTATCGGTACCGGTGCGGAAGTAGAGGTCCACCGTGGGGCGGTTCATGCTCTTCGCCAGCGCGTACCATAGGGCCACCTCGCCTTCCAGCGTGTCGCGGTCGAAGTTGTCCGGTGTCCAGTCGTCGTATTCCGCATAGGACTTCCGGGCGTTGTCCAGGTAGTCGCAAGGCGTGAGGCCGCGCTCCATGGCCGCCGCATGGACCACGGGCTTGATGGTGCTGGCCACCTGCCGCCGCGCGGTGACCAGGTCATAAGGCAGGTAGCGATGGTCGTTGCCGCCCACCCACGCGCGCACGGCACCGCTGCCGGGGTCCATCATCAGCACGGCGCCGTTCAGCAATTTGTGGTAGTGCCACAGGCTGTCGCGGAAGGTGAGCGTGTCCACGCGGCGACCGGCATGATGGTACACCTCACGCACCATCTTCTCGTTCGCGGTCCAGCGCGGGCCCTTGCGCGGGATCTTCTTCTCCCAGGCCGCACGGGCCTTGGCATTGCGCAGCTCCTTGTCCAATTTGGGCTGCATGGCGGCCAGGTGCTTGTGGACGGCCATGTGCGCCGATCGTTGCAGCAC
This sequence comes from Flavobacteriales bacterium, assembly GCA_034002325.1. Classification (GTDB taxonomy): domain Bacteria; phylum Bacteroidota; class Bacteroidia; order Flavobacteriales_F; family PHOS-HE28; genus PHOS-HE28. The sequence continues at coordinate 8,802 of JAVFAQ010000004.1, forward strand.
GGGGTCCAATGTGGTGGTGATGCGCAGGCCGTCCTTCTCGATGTCGTAGGCGGTGCCGGTGCGCTTGCCCACATCGGCCAGGATCGCCTTCGCCTCCTTCGCCACTTGGGCGTTGAAATAGCCGTACAGGTCCAGCGCATCGCCGCCGGTGTAGCGCAATTTGATGGGCAGTTGCTTCAGGCTGTCCAACTGGACCTGAGTAAGGTGGCCGCGCGTGTGCATCAGCGCCAGCACCTGGTCGCGCCGGCCACGCGCCTTCTCCGGGTACAGGCGGGGGTTGTACGTGGTGTTGGCCTTGAGCATGCCCACGAGCACGGCGCTCTCCTGCACGTTGAGGCGCTTGGCGGGCTTGCCGAAGAAGCGTTGCGCGGCGGCCTCGATGCCGAAGACGTTCTCGCCGAAGGGCACGCTGTTGAAGTAGAGCACCAGCACGTCGTTCTTGGTGAGCACACGCTCCAGCCGCTGCGCCACCAGCGCCTCCTTCATCTTGTTCACGGGCACGGTGAGCGGGCCGTGGCGCTGCCGTCCGTACAGGTTCTTGATGATCTGCTGCGAGATGGTGCTGCCGCCGCCGCCGCTCTTGTCGCGCCCCAGCAGGGTGCGGAAGAACACGCGGAAGTAGCTGCGGCCGTCCACGCCTTCGTGCTGGAAGAAGCGCGCGTCCTCGGTGGCCACCAGGGCATCGATCAGGTGCTGCGGCAGGTCGGCGTGCTTCACGTTGGTCCGGTCCTCGGCGAAGAGCTTGCCGATCAAGGTGCCGTCCGAGGCGAGTACCAGGGTGGCCTGCTCGTGGGTGATGGAGGTGAGCTCCTCCTCGGTGGGCAGCTTGCCGAAGAAGCCGCTGCGCACGAGTTGCATGAAGGTGAAGAAGGCGATGATGACCAGCGCGATGGCGATCACCATCACCTTGGCCCATGAGGTGCCGGATGTGGCCTTCTTCCTGCGCTTGGCCGATCGCTTCTTCGCCATCTTACACCTTACAATAACGCGGTATCAACAGGGCGAAAGTGGCGCCTTTTTCCCCACGGACAGGACCAACACACGGGCCTGTCCGCCACGACCCACGCGCCGGATGCACATCACTTCCTCCGCTTGTTTCCCTTCCGCTTCACGATGCCGAACTCCACGAGTTCATCAAGGAACTGCTCGTAGGTGATGCCCAAGGTCATCAGGCCGGTCTGTAGGTGCAGGCTGGGCACTTCGGCATGATGGTGGTCCACGGTCACGGGCCGCATGAGCTTTCGTTCCGCTTCGGGATAGTCGAACCGCTCGTGTGAGCCGGACTTCCGGCCGTAGCCCACCAAGCCCTTCCGTTGGAGGTACTTGATGTAGTCCCGAAGCGGTATCGGCTTGGGCCGCATGCGCTATACCGGGATCGCGAGCCTGCTGGTGTAGAAGGCGGGCTTGGTGGCCTGCGCGTGCAACAGGTTGGTGACGCTCACGGCGTCCACGCCGCTGGGCGGTTGGAAGTTGCCCTTGCTCAACACCCAGCCGTACTCGATCAGCAGTTTCTCCAGCGTACCCCGCTTGGCGGTCTCCTCGAAGAAGATGTCCGCCTCGATCCGGAACGACCGCTTGGCCTCCGCCTGCGTCTTGCCGTATCCGGTAACGCGCAACGCGGGGGCGAGGGCCACCCAATAGTCACCCTCCTTCACGAGCATCACCTCGACATCCACCTCAAGGCCTCGTCCACCTGTACGGATGCGGTTCTTCATGAACGCAAAGGTATGGCGGCCATGGGCCCAAGGTAGCTTGCGAGGCAGGGCTATCGCCTCTAAAATTCCTGAAGGGCACGAGTCGTCAGAAATGATGGAACGGCAGGCCCGGCGTGCGCTTTTTGCTCCCCGGACCTACGCTTCGCTCTGGTCCGCCCCCTCGTTCTTATACCGCTCACGCGGCACGAGGGGGACAGGATCGCCGCACGCCGGGCCTGCCGTTCCGACACATCCCTGTATTGACGGGGATAATAAGAGGCGATTGCCCTGGCTTGCGAGGTCCGTCCTACGCGCCCTCCTCGTAGCTGTCCTTGAACAACAGGTCGCTCTCGTACGGGTAGCGCGCCACGTGCAGGGCCTTCACGCGCTCGTACAACAGCTTGCGCAGCGTGTCGATGTTGGTGCGTTGCGCGGCGCTGATGAAGATGCACTCCTCGTTCTCCATGCGCGCCATCCACGTCTCTTTCAGTTCCTCCAGCGTGTACTGGTCCTCGCGCTTCGGGGCCAGGTCGTCGGGATCGTGCGGCGCGGGGCGGTAGGCGTCGATCTTGTTGAACACCACGATCATGGGCTTGTCACCGGCGCCGATCTCGTTGAGCGTCCCCTTCACCGTGTGGTACTGCTCCTCGAAGGCATGGTGGCTGATGTCCACCACGTGCAGCAGCAGGTCGGCCTCGCGCGTCTCGTCCAAGGTGCTCTTGAAGCTCTCGATCAGTTGCGTGGGCAGCTTGCGGATGAAGCCCACGGTGTCGCTGAGCAGGAAGGGCAGGTTGCCCAGCACCACTTTGCGCACGGTGGTGTCCAGCGTAGCGAAGAGCTTGTCCTCGGCGAAGACGGCGCTCTTGCTGAGCAGGTTCATCAATGTGCTCTTGCCCACGTTGGTGTAGCCCACCAGCGCCACGCGGATCAACTTGCCCCGGTTGCCGCGCTGGGTGGCCATCTGCTTGTCGATCTGCTTCAGCTGCTGCTTGAGCAGGCTGATGCGGTCGCGCACGATCCGGCGATCGGTCTCGATCTCCTTCTCGCCCGCGCCGCCGCGCGTGCCCGTGCCGCCGCGCTGCCGCTCGAGGTGCGTCCACAACTTCGTGAGGCGCGGCAGCATGTACTCGTACTGCGCCAGTTCCACCTGCGTCTTGGCGTGGGCGGTGCGGGCACGCTGGGCGAAGATGTCCAGGATAAGCCGCGGGCGATCGAGCACAGGCTTGCCCAGTTCCTTTTCCAGGTTGCGTTGCTGGGCGGGCGTCAGCTCATCATCGAAGATCACGCTCTGCGCCTCGTGTTCCTCCATCCACGCCTTCACCTCGGCCAGCTTGCCGCTGCCGATGTAGGTGCGCCCGTCGGGCTTGTGCATCTTCTGGGTGAAGCGCTTCAGGGTGCGGATGCCCGCCGTGGTGGCCAGGAACTCCAGCTCGTCCAGGTATTCCTTCACCTGGGCCGCGTCCTGCTGGTCGGTGGCCAGGCCGATCAGCACGGCGGTCTCCGCGCGGGTGCGGTCGTCCAGCGGGTCGATCATTCGGCGGTCTTCAGCGTGCGCACGTAGTCCACCACGGCGTCCACCTCCGCCGGCGACAGGATATGGCGGAACGGCGTCATCGCATTGCGGCCGTACTTCACGATGGCCACCATCTCGGCCCGGCTCAAGGTGGAGGCGGTGAGGTCCTTCGCGTTGTTCAGGCCCAGCTTGCCGTCGTCGCCGTGGCACAGCTGGCAGTTGCTCACATAGAGCTGCCGGCCGTCCACCGCGGCATCGGCCCGGGGCGCGGCGGCACCGGCCTGCGCCGTGTCCCCACCACCGCAGGCCAGCAGGGCCACGAGGCCCAGCAGCGCTAGCAGCACGCCGCCCCTCACAGCCATGAGGTGATGCCCGTGACGTCGCCGAAATGCGAACCCGGCCAGGGGATGGTCACCAGCATCAGCATTAAGGCGATCAGATAGAACACCGCCACGTGGCGCTGCTTCAGCCGTTCCTCCTTGGCCCGCTTGGAAAGGCTGCGGCCCAGGGTCACCAGGGCGATCACCACCAGCATCATGGTGGCATGCTCGAACTTCCAGTAGCGGCCGGCCGGGTCGGAGGCGTCGGCCGTGTGCTTGGCGTAGACGATGTACATCACGATGCCCACCACGAGCTGCACGTGGCAGAGCACCATGGCCAGGATGGCGGCCGACCGCTCGCCGTTGAGGATCGGGGTATTGCGCAGCCAGCCCAGCAAGTGGGTGATGCCCGCGAAGGCCACGGCGAGCAGGAGAAGGTAACGCAGCAGACTGTGGGCGAAGGAGAGGAATTCCATGGTGATGGTCCGGTGGATGGATGCCGGCGCGGGGGCGAAAATAGGGCGGCCGCGACGGCACCCACGTCCCGGGCGGTGACGGACGGGCATGGGGGCATCGGTTCCGACCCGGGCCACGCCGTGGCTACTTTCGCCGGGCATGCGCCTCACCCTCGCCGTGTCCGCCTTGTTCGACCTTGCCGCCGGCACCCTCCACGCCCAGGGCACCGCGCCCGCCGCCCATGTGCGCGACGTGGCCCCCGCGCTGGCCGCCTTCACCAACGCCACGCTGCACATCGACGCGCGCACCACCGTGGCGCCGGGCACCCTGGTGGTGCAGGACGGCAAGGTGCTGGCGGCCGGAGCGGACGTGACGGTCCCCGCCGGCGCCGTGGTGCGCGACCTGAAGGGCATGCACATCTGGCCGGCACTGATCGAGCCGTACGCCGACCTGGGCCTGCCCGCCGGCACCGGCGAGGAGCGCAAGGCCGAGGTGAAGGCCGCCCGCCACTGGAACGGCGCGCTGCGGGCCGACGCCCATGCGCACCTGCTGCTGAGGCCCGATCCCAAGCAGGCGGCCGAACTGCGCAGGCAGGGCTTCGGCGCCGTGTTCACCCATCGCATGGACGGCATCGCGCGCGGCACCTCGTGCGCCGTGCTGCTCAGCGATGAGGAGCCGCAAAAGGCCGTGGTCCAAGCCGACCTCGCCGCCCACTTCAGCTTCCGCCGGGGCAGCTCGCCGGACAACTACCCGCGCTCCCAGATGGGCGCCATCGCCCTGCTGCGGCAGGCCTTCCACGATGCCCGCTGGTACGGCGCGCAGGCCCGGCCCGGGACCACCGACGCCGTGCTCGACGCCCTCGCCGCACAGCTCCAGGGCCGCCTCGTGCTGGAGGCCGCCGACCGCAACGAGGCACTGCGCTGGGCCGCGATCATGGCCGAGTTCGAGCTGCCCGGCATCATCAAGGGCGGCGGCGACGAGTACGCGCGGCTCGATGCGATCAAGGCCGTCGGCATGCCGCTGATCGTGCCCTTCGCCATGCCCGAGGCCTACGACGTGGCCGACCCCTTCGACGCCCTGGAGGTGAGCTTCGCCCGGCTGAAGCATTGGGAGATGGCGCCCTACAACGCGATGATGCTGGACACCGCCCGCGTGCCCTTCGCCCTTACCACGCATGGCCGCAAGGACCTGAAGGACCTGTGGAAGGACCTGCGCAAGCTGGTGACCTGCGGATTGGACAGCGCGCGGGCCATCGAGGCGCTCACCACCGACCCCGCGCGGCTCTTCGGCGTGGACGACCGGCTGGGCGCGCTGCGGCCCGGCATGGCCGCCAACTTCCTGGTCACCTCGCACCACCTGCTGCACGCGAAGAACACCATCCACGAGACCTGGGCCGGCGGCCGGCGCTTCCTGGTCGATGACCCCGATGTGCCCGCGCTGCAAGGCACCTACACGCTGAACATGGCCGGCGCGGTGCGCACCCTGGAAGTGGGCGGCACCAGCGCGAAACCCGAGAGCAAGTTGCGGCGTGCCGATGAGGCCGACAGCCTCGCCGTGCCGGTGCACATCGAGCGCCAGGGCACCTCCATCACCCTGCGCTTCGCACCGAAGGACCAGCCCTTGGAAGTGGTCCGGCTCCACGGATCGGTGCATGCCGGCGGCGCCTTATGGGACGGCCAGGGGCAGCGGCCCGGCGGATCGTGGTTCGCGTGGAGCGCCATCCGGTCGGCGGAGAAGGATGCGGCACACCAGGCCGACGACAAGGACCGGACCGACAGCGCCACCGTGAAGCAGCCCCCGCCGCCGGGACCGATCACCCGGCCGCTCACGGGCCACGGATGGACCGAGGCGCCGCAGCAGGAGACCGTGGTGTTCCGCCAGGCCACCGTGTGGACCAACGGCCCGCAAGGCATCCTGCGCAACGCCGATGTGCTGGTACACCAGGGCCGGATCGTGGCCGTGGGCGAAGAACTGGTGACCGACGGGTATTTCAGCGGGCGCACCCGGCCGGCGGTGACCGAGATCGACGCGCGCGGCAAACACCTCACCTGCGGCATCGTGGACGAACACTCGCACATCGCCATCGCGCGCGGCGTGAACGAAGGCACCCAGGCCGTGACCGCCGAGGTGCGCATCAGCGACGTGATCGACCCCGACGACATCAACATCTACCGCAACCTGGCCGGCGGCGTCACCACCGTGCAGCAGTTGCACGGCAGCGCCAACCCCATCGGCGGGCAGAGCAGCCTGATCAAACTGCGCTGGGGGCGGTCCGCCGACAGCATGCGCATCGCCGGGGCGCCGGGCCACATCAAGTTCGCCCTGGGCGAGAACGTGAAGCAGAGCAACTGGAACGTGAGCGAGAAGCGCTTCCCGCAGACGCGCATGGGCGTGGAGCAGGTGTTCTACGAGGCCTTCCACCGCGCCCGCGACCACGACAACGAATGGCGCGCATGGAACGCCCTGAAGCCGCGCGAACGCGAAGGCCGCACGCCGCCCCGCCGCGACCTGGAGCTGGAGGCCCTGGCCGAAGTGCTCAACGGCACCCGCTTCATCACCTGCCACAGCTACGTGCAGAGCGAGATCGACATGCTTATGCACGTGGCCGACAGCATGGGTTTCCGGGTACACACCTTCACCCACATCCTCGAAGGGTACAAGGTGGCGGGGAAGATGAAGCGGCACGGCGCCAATGCCAGCACCTTCAGCGATTGGTGGGCATACAAGTTCGAGGTGAACGACGCCATACCCTACAACGCCGCGCTGATGCACGCGCACGGCATCAACACCGGCATCAACAGCGACGATGCCGAGATGAGCCGCCGCCTGAACCAGGAGGCCGCCAAGGCCGTGAAGTACGGCGGCGTGCCCGAGGAGGAGGCCTGGAAGATGGTGACGCTGAACCCCGCCCGCATGCTGAAGCTGGACCACCGCATGGGCAGCGTGGAACCCGGCAAGGACGCCGACCTCGTGCTCTGGAGCGATCATCCGCTGAGCATCCGCGCCAAGGCCGAGCAGACCTGGGTGGACGGCGTGCGCTACTACGACGCGGCCCGCGACGCGCAGCAACGACAATGGATCACGGCCGAGCGCGACCGCCTGGTGCGCGCCATGATCGCCGCCAAGGCCGATGGCGCGCCCGTGCGCAAGGCCCGCCGCGAGCGCCAGCACCTGTGGCATTGCGACGACCTGGGGGATGGGGAGGGACACGATCATGATGAATACGATGATCAATAGACCCATGCAGGCCCTCGATCCCCGCACCCGTAGCCTCACGTCGACCCCGGGGGCCGACCTGCCTACCGGCCAGGCATACGCGACAGGTGCGTACAGAAACGTCGCTGCCCTGGTCCTGTGCATCGTGCTCAGCAGCAACGTCATCGCCCAGCGCCCCTCGCCGGCACCGCCACAAACAGCCTCCATCCTCATCACCGGCGGCACCGTGCATGTGGGCGACGGCCGGGTGATCGACGACGGTGCCGTGGGCTTCCGCGCAGGGCGGATCGACTTCGTGGGCTCGCGCTTCGGCACGCCGGCCGGGTACGACACCGTGATCCATGTGGACGGCCGGCACATCTACCCCGGCTTCATCGGCCTGAACACCACCCTGGGCCTGGCCGAGGTGGAGGCCGTGCGCGCCAGCGTGGACCGCGCGGACATCGGCCAACTGGAACCCGAGCTGCGCACCATCGTCGCCTACAACGCCGACTCGCGCGTGACGCCCACCGTGCGCGCCAACGGCGTGCTCATCGCGCAAGTGGTGCCGCGCGGCATGACCATCAGCGGCACCAGCAGCGTGGTGCAGCTCGATGCCTGGGACTGGGAGGAGGCCACCGTGCAGGCCGATGACGGCATCCACCTCAACTGGCCCCCCGCCTACGAGCGGCGCGGCTGGTGGGCCGAACCCGGGGAGACCGACCAGGCCAGGAAGGACGAACGCGCCGAGCGCATCAACGAGCTGCGCGCCTTCTTCCGCAAGGCGAAGGCCTACGCCGAACGCACCGCCCCGGCGAAGATCGACCTGCGCATGGAGGCGATGCGCGGACTGTTCGACGGGCGCCAGGCCCTGTACGTGCATGCCAACGCCGCGCGCGAGATCAGCGAGGCCGTGCTCTTCGCCAAGGCCGAAGGGGTGCGGCGCACCGTGATCGTGGGCGGCTACGATGCCTGGCGCGTGGCCGACCTGCTGCGCGACAACAAAGTGGACGTGGTGCTGCGCCGCCTGCACAGCCTGCCCCTGCGGCCCGAGGACGACATCGACCTGCCCTACCGCCTGCCCGCCCTGCTGAAGGAACGCGGCATCCGTTTCTGCCTGGACCGCGCCGGCGCCATGGAGGCCATGGGCCTGCGCAACCTGCCGTTCATCGCCGGCACCGCCGCCGCCTACGGACTGGACCCCGAGGACGCCCTGCGCGCCATCACCCTGGACGCCGCCGCCATCCTGGGCATCGACCACCGCCTGGGCAGCCTCGCCACGGGCAAGGACGCCACCCTGATCGTGTCGCGCGGCGATGCGCTGGACATGCGCGGCAACGCCATCACCCACGCCTTCATCCAAGGGCGCGCCGTGGTGCTGGACGATGCCCACAAGCAGCTGTACCGGCAGTACGAGGAAAGGCGCATGATGGACGCCGGCGGACATTGACCCGACACCGTCGCCGGGACCTTGCATCGCAGGGAATTGCCATTAGTTTTACATGGCCTTCACACCCATGGCGGCGCATGTCATCCGCAAGCACCTCCCGGCCCATGCAGTTCATCCGATCGCTTTCCGCATCGCGTGCGGTGCTGGTCCTGCTCGTCATCCTGGCCGTACTGATCGCCCTGCACGGCGTGGTGGCCATCGGGCATCTGGCGTTCCATCTGCGGTTGGGCGCCATGACCAAGCTCTTCGACGTGGACATCGAGGCGAACGTGCCCACGCTCTTCAACGTGCTGCTCTTCCTGGTCGGCGCGGCGCTCTTCCTCATGGCGGGCAACATGCACACCGGGCGCGGGCGCTGGCCGTGGTACCTGATGGCCGCGATCATGGCCTTCCTCGGCATGGACGAGGGGTCGCAGGTGCATGAGCGTTTCATGAACTTCACCCTGCGCCTGCTGGGCGACGGCGAGATGCGGATCGGCCAGATGGGCTGGCTGTTCTATGCGTGGACCATACCGTACCTGGTCGGCGCGGCGGCCCTGCTGGTGCTGTTGCTGCCGTGGCTGATGCGGATCGAGGCGCGGCTCCGCAACGGCCTGCTGCTGGCCGGTGCCATCTACGTGCTGGGCGCCGCCGGCATGGAGGCCTTCGGCGGGAAGACGGCCGAGCGGCTGCTGGTGGACATGCGGCCGCCGGAGAGCTACGCCTGGCTGCCCTGCGACGTGTACGTGGCCAGCGACTGCTTCCTCTACGCCGACGCCGGGTACGTGGCGATCTACACCATCGAGGAGACCCTGGAGATGACCGGCCTCATCCTGTGCATCGGCGTGATGCTGCGCCTGTTGGCCCGCCACCGGGTGGAATGGACCGTGCGGTTCCGGGCGTAGCACCGCCGGCGCCCGGTCGGCCCCTCAGCCCAGGCCCAGCTTCGAGCGCACGCGCCCCAGCACCCGGCCCGCGGCCATCGCGGCCTTCTCCGCGCCCTTGCGCAGCTCGGCATCGATCACGGCGCGATCGGCCATGAGCCGCGCGAAGGTGTCGCGCTCGGTGGCGAACCCGTCGAGCAGCGCGGCCAGCAGCTCCTTCTTCGCGTGGCCGTATCCGTAACCGCCGGCGCGGAACTTCCCGGCCATGGCCTCGACCGCATCGGGCGGGGCCACCAGCCGGAAGAGCTTGTACACCGTGTTGCCCTCGGGGTCCTTGGGCGCTTCCATGGGCGCGCTGTCGGTGACGATGCCCATCACCTCCTTCTTCAGTTCCTTCTCGGGGGCGAAGATCCGCAGCAGGTTGCCGCGGCTCTTGCTCATCTTCTCGCCGTCGGTGCCGGGCACGATCATCACGCGCTCGTCGATCCGCGCATCGGGCACCACGAAGGTGTCGCCCATCTGCCGGTTGAAGCGCTCGGCCACATCGCGCGCGAACTCCAGGTGCTGCTTCTGGTCGCGGCCCACCGGCACCACTTCCGCATCGTACAGCAGGATATCGGCCGCCATGAGCATGGGGTAGGTGAACAGGCCCGCGTTCACGTCCTCCAGCCGGTCGGCCTTGTCCTTGAAACTGTGCGCCAGCGCCAGCCGGGAGTACGGGAAGAAGCAGTTGAGGTACCAGGTGAGCTCGGTCACCATGGGCACGTCGCTCTGGCGGTAGAACACGGTGCGGTCGGTGTCCAACCCGCAGGCCAGCCACGCGGCGGCCACCCCGTAGGTGTTCTCGCGCAGGACGGCGGGATCCTTGATCTGCGTGAGCGCGTGCAGGTCGGCGATGAACAGGAAGGCTTCGTTGCCCGGCGTGCGCGATGCCGCGATCGCGGGGCGGACGGCGCCGAGCACGTTGCCCAGGTGCGGTGTGCCGGTGCTTTGTATGCCGGTGAGGATGCGGGCCATGGGCGGCGAAGTTACCGGCGCGCGGGGCACGGCGGCCTTGGCACCGCCCACCGCGCGCGCGGCCCGGCCCCGGCCGCTACCTTCGCCATCCCCATGGAGCTGGCCCCCGACGCCACCCGCCCCACCGTGCTGGACGGGCACAGCAGGCGCCATCCGGTGGCCGCCCGCCTGTTCCTGCCCTTCCGGCTGCTCTACAAGGCCTGGCTCACGCTGGTGTTCTTCACCTCCTTGCTGGTGCTCTACCTGCCCTTCAAGGTCTTGCTGCACAAGCCCGCGCGCTACCGGGCCGCCTTCCGCCTGAAGCGCGCCTGGGCCTTCTTCCTGCAGTGGGCCGGCTTCTTCCCCGCGCACGTACGCCGCCTGGCCCCGCTGCCGCCGCCGCCCTGCGTGATCTGCTCCAACCACAGCAGCTACCTGGACATCATCGGCATGTACAACGTGGTGCCCCAGTACTTCCTCTTCATGGGCAAGAACGAGCTGCGCCGCTGGCCGCTGTTCCGCATCTTCTTCAAGGACATGGACATCGCCGTGGACCGCGCCAGCCGCTCGGGGGCCGCGCGGGCCTTCATCCGCGCCTCGCAGGCCCTGGACGCCGGCACCAGCATCGCCATCTTCCCCGAAGGCACCATCCCGGACCATACGCCGCGCCTCAAACCCTTCAAGGACGGCGCCTTCCGCCTGGCCATCGCCAAGCAGGTGCCCATCGTGCCGATCACCTTCGTGGACCACTGGCGGCGCTTCGGCGAACCCGTCGACCCCATGGGCCGCGCCTGCCCCGGCCCCGCCCGCGTGGTGGTACACCGGGCCATCCCCACCGCCGGCCTCACGGAAGCCGATCTGGTAGCTTTGCGCAAACAGGTCTTCGAGACGATCGAACGACCGCTGGTGATGGACGCCCGCCCTTCCGCCGGGAAAGTGGAATGAACCCAGCGAACGGACCCGAACGACCCACCGCCATGGACCCAAGCCCAAGGAACGACCACGCCGCATGAAGCTCGACGACAAGACCCTGGACCGCATCGCCGAACTGGCCCGCCTGGACCTGAGCGACCCCGCCGACCGCGCACGCACCATGCAGGACATGGAGCGGGTGATCGGCTTCGTGGAAAAGCTCAACGAGGTGGACACCGCCGGCGTGGAACCGCTGGTGTTCATGACCGCCGAACCCGATGTGCTGCGCGATGACGTCGTGGTGCCCGGGGACATCATCCCCAAGGCCGAGGCCCTGCGCAACAGCCCGGTGAAGGACAGCGACTACTTCAAGGTGCCCAAAGTGGTGGACAAGGAGTGAGCCGGCCGGTCATGCGATGCACCGGGCGGCGCGTAGCTTAGCCATCGAAGCACCGCCATGCCCCGCCCCGCCACAGCCCACCACCGCACCAGCGCCGCCCGCCGGGCCTGCACCGTGGCCCTGATGCTGCTGGCGATCGCCGGGACGCACGCCCGGTCCCCGGCCATCGACAGCCTGCGCCGCACGATCGCCGCCGGCGGGGCCGACAGCACCTTGGTGCGCGCCCGGCTGGCCCTGTGCATGGAGCTGCGCCACACCGGCGACACCGCCTACGCGCCCCTGCTGGACAGCACCATCGCGCACGCCGACCGCGCACGCATGCGTCCCGAGCAGGTGCTGGCCCTGCTGGAGAAGGGGCAGTTCATGGTGGCACGCGGCGCCACCGCCGCCGCCATGGACCAGTACCAGCAGGCCGAGGCGCTGGCCCGGCGCCATGGCCTGCAGCGCCAGCAAGGCTATGCGCTCTTCCACATCGCCGAGACGCACCGCGCCCGCGCCGAGCATTCCACCGCGCTGGAGATGTACGGCCGCGCGCTGCCCATCTTCACCGGGCTGGGCATGGACGCCCAGGTGGCCACCGTGCTCTTCAGCCAGGGCGCCGTGCTGGACCACTTGGGCCGCGCCGAGGAAAGCCTCGAGCACTTCCGCCAGGCCCATGCCATCTACACGCAACTGGACGACCCCTTCGGCCTGGGCCTCACCCTCAACAGCCTGGGGCTGATGCACGAGCATCTGGGCCGCCATGCCGAGGCCCTGGGCCTGTTCCGCAGCGCGCTGGGCATGATGCAGCGAAGCGGCAACAGGGCCGGAGCCGCCAACGTGCTCTCCAGCATCGCCGGCGCGCACCGCCAGCTGGGCCATGCCGACAGCGCCCGCCACTACATGCGCGCCAGCCTGGACGAGCGCGAGGCCATGGGCGACCGGTCCGGCCTGGGGCAGGCCCTGGTGCGCTTCAGCTACGACCAGCAGCAGATGGGCGACATGGCCGGTGCGGAAGGGTCCATCGCCCGTGCGTTGGAGATCTTCCGCGCCATCGGCAACCGGCAGTACGAGGGCCAGGCCCAGGTGCGCCTGGCCCAGCTGCGCCACGCACAGGGGCGCACGCGCGAGGGGATCGCCCATGCGGAAGAGGCGCTGGCCATCGCCCTGGGCACCCGTTCGCTCAACGAGGCGCTGGAGGCCCGCCACGTGCTGGCCGAGCTGCACGAGGAGAGCGGCGACCCGGCGGAGGCGTTGCGCCATTTCAAGGCGTGGTCGGCCCTGGAGGACAGTCTGCGCACCCGCGAGAGCATCGCCCTGCTCGATGAGCTGCACGCCCGCTACGAGACCGGGCAGAAGGACCGCCGCCTGGCCGAGCAGCAGTTGCAATTGGCCGAGGGGCAGGCCGCCCTGGAACGCCGGGAGAAAGTGCTCTGGGGCACCGGCATCGGCGCGGCGGCCCTGGCGGTGATCGCGGCCCTGGCCTGGCGCGACCGCCGCCGCCATGCCCGCCTGGCGAACGAGCGGCTGCGGCGCATGGAGAGCGAGCAGGAGGCCGCCGCCGCCAAGGCCCTCCTCTTGGGCGAGGAGCGCGAGCGCCAGCGCGTGGCCGCCGAGCTGCACGACGGCATCGGCCTGCTGCTGAGCGCCGCCCGCATGCGCGTGGACACCGGCGCGCCCGGCGCGCGCGAGAAGGCCGGCGCCATCCTCGCCGAGGCCGCCGGCGAGGTGCGCCGCATCAGCCACGCCCTGATGCCCGGCACCCTCGCCCGCCTGGGCCTGCCCGATGCCCTGCGCGAACTGGCCGCCCACCTCACCGCCGGCGGCCTCCACGTGGAGGTGCACGTGCATGGCCTGGCCCAGCGCCTGCCCGCCCCGCTGGAGACCGCCCTCTACCGCATGGTGCAGGAGGCCCTGAACAACACCGTGAAGCACGCCCGCGCCACCAGCGCCACGGTGGACCTGAGCGTGGAGGACGGCCGCCGCCTCAGCCTGGTGGTGACCGACGACGGCCAGGGCTTCGACCCCGCCACCGGTACCGACGGCCACGGCCTGGGCCACGTGCGCTCGCGCGCGGCCCTGCTCGGCGGCGACGCCCGCCTGCGCACCGCCCCCGGCCAAGGCGCCCAATGGGAGATCGACATACCCTTGCACGCATGAACGACGAAGTGCGCATCCTGCTGGTGGACGACCACCAAGTGCTGCTGGACGGCATCGCCGCACTGCTGGCCGGTGTGCCCGGCATGCGGGTCATCGCCACCGCCCACAATGGCGTACAGGCGCTGGAGGCCCTGCGCCGCGAGCCCGCCCACGTGGTGCTGCTGGACATCAACATGCCGGAGATGGACGGCCTGGAGGCCTGCGCGGCGATCAAGGCCGGGTTCCCGGGCACCGCCGTGATCGCCATGAGCATGCACGGCGAAGGCCGCCTGGTGGAGACCATGCTGGGCCAGGGCGCCAGCGGCTACCTGATCAAGAACTGCGGCGGCGACGAGCTGGTGGAGGCCATCCGCACCGTGCATGGCGGCGGCACCTGGCTGAGCCGCGAGGTGACCGGCAACTTAGTGGAGGCCATGCGCGCCCCGAAGGCCGCCGCCAAACAGCCGATGGAGGAGATCACCCCCCGCGAGCGCGACGTGCTGCGCCTGATCGTGGCCGAACGCACCACCGCGGAGATCGCCGCCGAACTGGGCATCACCGTGAACACCGTGGAAAGCCACCGCCGCCAACTGCTGCAAAAGCTCGGCGCCCGCAACAGCGCGGGCCTGGTGCGGATCGCGCTGGAGATGGGGTTGTTGGGCGCGCCCGACAAGCAATAGGCTGTTCCCGCCGCAGCCCCTCCCGGTTTTCCGCCCCTTCCCTTCCCCCGGCCCGCCGTGATGCGCCGGGTGCCGTGGCCCGTGAGCTTTGCCTTTCCAAAACCCCACGGCCATGCGTTGCCTGTACGCCCTTTCCGCTTTGTTGCTCGGTGCATCCGCCACCGCCCAGGACTACCAGCTTTCCCCGCTCTTCGGCACCGGCGGCGTGGTGCAGGCCGAACCCTGGGACGGTTCGGCCAGCGCCGTGGCCCATGCCCTGCGCGCCGATGGCAGCCTGATCGTGGCCGGCACGGGGTACTGGAACCAGCCCAACAGCTTCCGGGTCACCATCGCCGCGATCGATACCGCATGCGGCAACCCGCAGGCCGATGTGGGCGGCGACGGCACCGTGGTGCGGCACTTCGAGCAGCGCACCACGAGCGAGCACCTTTTCATGGCCAGCGATGGCAAATTGATCGGCTGCGGCACCACCGCCCCGAGCAATGGGGTGAGCGGGCACAAGCCCTCGGTGTTCCGCTTCCATGCCGATGGCTCCATCGATTCCACCTTCAACGGTGCCGGCTATCACAAGTCCAGCTTCGACGCGGTGAGCTCGGGCCGCTTCTGGACCTGCATGGAGCAGCCCGACGGCAAGCTGGTGTGCGCGGGCCTCTCCTACCCGAACATCAACGGCGGCACCCACGGCGTGGGCGTGCAGCGCTTCCTGCCCGATGGCACGCTGGACGCCGGCTTCAGCGGCGACGGCATCGCGCGCATCGCCACTTCCGGAACCGGCTACACGGTGGAGAACTGCGGCACGGGGCTGCTGCTGCCCGACGGCAAGACGCTGGTGGCGGCGGTGCTCCAGTCCGGCCCGGACCGCACCATCGGCCTGGCGCGCTTCACCCCCGCCGGCACGCCCGATCCCGACTTCGGCGCCAACGGGCTGCTGATCACCCCGGTGGCCTGCGCCGACGGGGGCACCGCCGGCATGGGCGCCGCGCTGCTGCCCGATGGCCGCGTGCTGGTGAGCGCCTCGGCGCCCACGGCCGCGCCCGCTTTCCTCATGGCCTGCTTCACCCCGGACGGTGCGCTGGACGCCACCTACGGCACCGCCGGCGTGAGCCTGGTGCCCGCCGGCACCAATGGCGTGGGGCGGCGCATGGCCCTGCTGCCCGATGGCGGCACCCTGCAGTTCGGCGCGGCGCACCCCGGCAGCGGCCCGCCGGTGGTGGTGAAGCGTCTGCCCGGCGGCCAGCCCGATCCCGCCTTCGGCAGCAACGGCGTGCTCACGGTGGCCACCGGCATGTCCAACCTGCGCCTGTGGGGCGGCCTGGTGCTGCCCAGCGGCCGCATCATCGGCTACGGCGAAGGGCCCGGCGGGATCGTGGTGCTGCGCCTGACAACCGATCCCGGCGCGGAGCACTTCGTGGACCTCGGTCCCGACCTGGCGCTGTGCCCCGGGGAGAGCGTGCTGCTGGACGCGGGCGATGCCGGCACGGACTACCTGTGGTCCGATGGCGGCACCGGGCCCACCTTCCTGGCCGACACCGCCGCCGTGGCCTGGGTGAGCGTGACCGATGCGCTGGGCTGCACCGACAGCGACACCGTGCTGGTGCAACTGCTGGAAGGGCCGCCCGTGCCCCTGATCGACTCCGACAACGGCATCCTGCTGCATACCGATGCCACCGGCGAACTGCAATGGCAGCTCAACGGCACGGCCATTCCCGGCGCCACGGGCAGCAGTTGGCCGGCCCAGGAGAACGGCCTGTACACGGTGGCCGTCACCGATACTGCGGGCTGCACCGCCCTTTCGGAGCCCTTCGAAGTGGTCTCGGTGGGCATCGCGGAGCACGGCCTGCCGCGCATCGGGGTGCATCCGGTGCCGGCCACCACGTGGCTGCAGGTGGAAGGCGCCCCGGGCACGTGGACGGCGGCGGTGGCCATTGATGCGCGCGGCCGCACCAGCGCACTGCCCGGCATCACCAGCGGCCGGCTGGACATCAGCGCCCTGGCCCCCGGCACCTACGCCGTGCGCCTGACCGGTGCGCAGGGCACGGCCATGGCCCGGTTCATCAAGATGTGAGGCGGGACGGCCGCGCTCAGTTCTTCTCGAACCGGAACACGCCCGTCCCGTTGGTCACCCGCTTGAACTGGCCGTTCTCACTATCGTGGTAGAGCTTGCAGGTGAAGGTGGCGCGAACAAGGATGCTGCTGGAGCCGGGATCGGGCAGGGACAACGTTTCCACGATGTTGAACGAGGATCCCGTCTGGTCCTCGCCCCAGAAGGTGGACCATTCCTGCCCCGCCTCGTCCCACCATGTGATCATGGCCAGGTCTTCATACGTCTCGGTATCGCCGTATGTCACAGGGCCGGTGGGGAAGAAACCGAAGAACTGCGTGTCCGTGGGAGCGCTGCCTTGGAAGTTGAAGAATCCCAGGTTGACACCGAACACAAGGTCAGCAGGATCGGGCAACGCATGCATGATAAAGCCGTACTGCGCCGTGCTTGCGACCGGGGGCGTGGCGGGGTCCAAGGAGTTGTCGGCGAACGCACCGAATGCGCCGCCTTCCGCGAAGGAGAAGGCGGACCCGTCAATGGTCATCTGCACTGCGGGCACGGTGGCGGAGGTGAGCGTGCCCGTGCTGCCGCCCCCGGCAGGCGGGGCTGGGGCTTCGTCTTTCTCCTTCTTACAAGCGGAAAGCAGGGCGATGGTAACGATCAACAGGAGGTGACCATGGCGCATGGGCAGGGAATTTGGCGACAAGATAGGACGCGGACCTCTCTCCGGCCCCTCAATGTCCGCAGGTTGCAATTTCTCGTTGAATTTTTTCGTTACTTCACCCATTGCAAAATACTCCACCACCATGCAATCCAAGTCCAAGACCGACCTCTTCCGTTTCGTATCGGCCCGGGCACCGCAGCTTATAGACGAGGACCGCTTGTCGTTGGGCTTCATCGAACACCCGGACCCGGCCGGGAGCCACTTCAGCGATGGCATCATCGGCTATACGGACTTGGAGACCGCCCGAATTGCAGTACGGAATGCGGCGGAAAACTTTCCGCAGGGAGCCAAGTTCGGCTCGATCAATGAGGTGAAAGACCTGGTGCCGGTCCTTTGGGACTTCTCCAACCGTCTGCTGAAGAACAGGAACCAGATCGACGATGAGGTGTTGGACCAGCCGTCGGACTCCGACCTGAGTACGGCAACGATCACCACCAACCTGAAGAAGTTCTGGGAGTACGTCCTCTACGACATCCTCGTCCGGGAGAACCGGCCCGTGAGGCAGGCTTGCTTGCAGATGATCGTGGCCGGGAACTATCTGGTCAAGATGCGGTCCAACTTCTCGGATGAGGAGAACGTGAAGCGATTGGTCCAACTCCCCCGGAAGGAGAAACCCTTGGAATTGGACTTCAAGCAAGCCCGCTTCAAGAAGCGATTGGCCGATGCGAAGGCTGTCATTCCGCCTGCTTTCTCCGCACCACGCTCTTCGGCTGAGGCACGGTCGATGCCCACCGAGGAGGGCGGCTCTGCACGGGTGATCAATTACAAGAAGGCCGTCGTAGCACATAAGGCCGAACTCGCCCGACTGCATTGCGCTGAGCTTGAGGCACTCAAGAAGGAGTTCTGCAAATATGGGACGGCCTACGGTGCCGCCTACGCCGAAGCCTTGGAGCGAGCGGAAGACACATACGACCTTGCGGCTAAGGATGCCGTTGACGAGTATCTGGCCCGGCACCCTGACATCAAGCAGTTGATCGATACAAATGGAGGTTGGCGGGATGATTTCAATGCCGATATGCTCTTCCCAGAGTCCATTTTTCCTGATTTTGATTTTGATTTTCCGAACCCATTCTCAAAGGAGTATTCCGGCTACGAAACCCTATCACCTGAGGCCCATGAGTATATTGGAACATGCAAGTATGAAAATGCCACAATAGATGTGGTGCTCAAAACATTGGATTCCGAACGCAGGCGATGCGGGAAGGCGGCACAAATGAAGGGCCGCAAGTCGCCCACAACCGCCCTGATAAATGGAGTGCCAATAAAGTTGGATTTGCTGGAACGCTTCGATTACACCTTCAGCATGCGGGCGGGGAAAAAGGGTGAGAAGAACTTGTACATGTCCTTATTCTCAGGTGGTGACGGAATCTATCTGAAGCGGGTTAGTTATTCGCTGGCCATGGATGTTGAAGCCAGTGCCGCAAATGGTATTTCCGTTCCACCAGGCACTGAAGGCAGCGATGAAGTGATGGTCATGGGCCGATCAAAAGGAATCCTCATGCTCCGGCTCTTCCCCAATACCGCCCTCAACATTCCCGACGGGGCAGTAGTGCAGCTTGCAGGCGAGTTTGAGCTTAGCAGCGGTCAGTTGCTCACCGTGAATAGGTCAGGCACGCTCACCGGTGCTTGGTTGACCGGGACCGCTACCCGCGAGCATTCAGGCGACGACGAGGGCCCACTGCATTACGGTATCAACTCCATCGGCGTTATCGATTACCGCAAGGTGGAGCAGGAACTCTGCTGTTACATTCCGGGGGAGGTGTCCCACATCGAGAATGTCATGGCCAAGGAGTACAAGGAGAAGAGCACCCGCAACCTGGTCAGCACGGCGAACACCACCGAACTCACCACCGAGAGCGAGGTGGAAAGCCTGAGCGACACCATCAGCACCGACAGGTTCGAGATGAGTTCCGAGATCGCGAAGGTGATCCAGAACGACCGCTCCAATAACTTCGGGTTCAATGCCCGGGTGAGCGGTGGCGCTGGCATAACCAAGTGGCAGGTGGACGCATACGGTGATTTCGCCATATCGCGGTCCTCCTCCGAGTCCAACGCCATCGCCCGCACGCAGGCCGAGGAGTACACCAGCCGGGCGCTGGAACGGATCGTGCAGAGGAACACGATCAAGCGCACCTCCACCATCATCAAGGAGTACGAGGAGAACAACAAGCATGGCTTCGACAACCGAAGCGGGGACCACCATGTCACCGGCGTGTACCGCTGGGTGGACAAGGTGTACACCAACCGGCTGGTGAACTACGGGAAGCGGCTCACCTTTGAGTTCATGGTACCCGAACCGGCACGGTTCTACAAGGAGGCGGTGATCGTGGAGGCCGAAGAGGCGGCAGGGAATGCGGGGAATGGTAACGGCGGCCCCGGGACTGCCGGGGTCATTGTGCCGCCGGTGCATCCATCCGAATCGGCGCATGCCATCAACGCGGCTTCAGACATCAATCGTGACAACTATGAGGACCTCTGTGCACTCTACGGAGTAACGCCCATTGTGCCTGCAGATCATGAGGTCACTGTTTCAGTGCCTCACTCGGAATCACCTGGCGGGACCAACAATCCGCAATCCTTCTCCTATCACGACCTAAGCCTCCCACCGGAATACGAATGCACCACCATTTCCGGCTCCGGAAGTGGAGTCTATAAAAGAATAACCGGGAACAAGGCGTCCATTACGATACAAGCCGCCGGTCAGACCTACCATAAAGGAGGCTTGAGCGGAAGCAATAAGACCCATCACCTCAGTTTCGCATATTCCACCGACCCGGTGACGGGGAACATCCCCATATCGGTGAACACCACGAAGTTCAAGTCGTTCAGCGTCACCATCACCGCGAAGGGGCTGTGGGCGACCTCGGCTTATGCCGCGTGGCAGCAAAGCGTGTACGAGGCCGTGATCGGCGCGTACAACACCCAGCTCGACGCCTACAATGCTGCCGCAGCCGCCAGCCAAGCGGCTGCCGACGCTGCCATCGCTGCCGCGCAAGGCGAAGCTGAAGATGGACGCAACCCGCTGTACAACGCGGAGGTGGTGCATACCGAGCTCAAGCGGCTCTGCATCGAAATGCTCATATCCCCGTTCTCCCCTCCGTTGGAGCAGGGGCATGATTTCTATGAGGAAGGGGAATGCGGCGTGCCCCGGCTGCCCAATGCGGAACTGATGCGCGATTACGGCGCGCAGGTCAAGTTCTTCGAGAATGCCTTCGATTGGGACCTGCTCTCCCAGCAGTTCTTCCCCTACTACTGGGCCAAGCGGTGCGATTGGAAGAAACTGTTCCAGTCAACTGACAGTTTTGACCACGGGTTCCAAGCCTTTTTGCAAAGCGGGATGGCCCGTGTGATGGTGCCCATCAAGGAGGGCTACGAGGCCACGGTGGCCTTCTTCATGGAAACAGGCGAGATATGGGATGGCACTCCGCTGGTGATCGACACCGATGACAAGCTCTACCTCTCCGTGGTGGATGAAATGAACGATGTCGAGGGCTTTGTGGAAGACGAGTGGCAAACCATCGTTCCCTCCGCGCTCACCGTCATTCAGGACAAGTCCGTTGGTTTTGTGGCGGGGGGGCTCCCATGCTGCGAGTTCGACCCCGATCAAGAGGTGAACGACATTATCGTTGAGAGCGTGAACACGCTCAGCCCGTTGGATGAAACGCCAGCACCTCCGCCGGAGGAGGAAGATGAGGAGTAACAGCAGATTCAACAGCATCTGATTACCTGCAATGAAGCGCATGGTGACACTGAAGTCTGATAGTGCGTTGAGGTTTGCCGATGTCTTCGAATGAGATTTTGGAAATGAACCCCCTAAAGACCCCTTTCCTATGACACCTCCTACGAAATCTTTTGATGAAATTTCTGAAGAATATGCCAACAGCACTCCTTTCGGAGAGAGTAGTTTGTTTCATCCAAAACAAGTGGAATCGGCAAAATCAAAAGGAGCGAAAAATAATAATAACGACGCAAGTTTTAGTATTACTTGGTATTCTGACAGAGAAAGAAAATTCAAAATAAACAATGCAGTATTGGGTGATACCGTTTATTATAGAATTGAGTGTAGCGGTATTCCAAATAACACAAGACTGAAATTGAGAATGTACGACACCGATCAACCATTTGGAAATACAAATCTCAATAAATATCAGTTTGTAACAGCCAGAAATGGAGCTATAGAGTCGTCCGTATATTTTGGCGCTGATTATTATGTCTTTATTGATGAAGACACAGGGGATGAAATAGAAATATATTGGAAAGTGGATTACAATGGGGAAACATATGATATTTTCAATTCCAACTTGCATCTGCAAGACGATGAATATTATAGGGCAATAAATGATGGGAAATATATTTATACTTGCAATTGCGGATGGGTAGATACATCACACGCTTTTGAGAGGTCTAGTAGACCTCAGCATTTTAAAATAGGTCCTGATAGATTGTGGAAGCAACTCAAAGAAGAAAATGGATTGAAATCCAAATGGGAGAATGGTTATCAGGTGGTTTATACTCAAGACATAGTAAAATTTGGAATATCTATTGGCGTAACAAAAAAATACTTTGTCAAGTATGACCTGTCTATTTCAGATAGGGAAAAAATTGCAATGGCTATTATGCAAGATGTATCAATGGAATTTGAGCAGTTACAAGCTCTACACCCTACATCAGGATCATCTTTTGAACCCGCCGATTTGGTTTCAAATATTTTAGGTTTATATAACATACTAAGACCTGAACTAAAAAAGGAAATAATTATTGGAAATAAGT
>JAVFAQ010000005.1:0-27272 GCA_034002325.1 Flavobacteriales bacterium
CTCCAGGGTCTGCTCGGTGCCATCGGGGATGGGCTCGCCGTCGAGGAACCAGGTGTAGCCGTCGGCCGGGCTGCTGGTGAGCACATTGCCTTCCACGGTGATGACGGGCTGCGGCATGGGGCACACGTCCAGGATGCGATACACCCGGCCGTTGTTGCCGTGGGTGCCGAGGAACAGTTCGCCATGCACGTTCTCGGCGATCACCGAGGGGCTGCTGACGCTGCTGGTGGTGAGCTGCATGCCCGTCCAACCGCCGTCCTCGTCAGGCTGCAGGGCGAAGACCCGGCCGTAGCAATGGTCGGTGTAGATGTACAGGCCGCTCAACCGGTAAAACTGTTCGCCCCGGTACACCCGCCCGCCGATCACGGAACACCACTGGTTGGTGGGGTGGGTCTTCACCGGCTGCACATAATTCGCGGCCGGCTGGCAGTCGTTCGAGTTGAACGTGGCGAAGCCCTCGTAGCAGCGCCATCCGAAGTTGGGCCCGCTGTGGTCGCCCGCCGGCCAGAAGTCGATCTCCTCCCAGGTGTTCTGCCCCACGTCGCCGATCCACAGGTCGCCGGTCTCGCGGTCGAAGCCCATGCGCCACGGGTTGCGCAGGCCCGATGCCCAGATCTCCGGCAGCGTGTCGCCGGTGGCGCCCACGAAGGGGTTGTCCGGCGGCACGGTCCAGGGCAGCTCGCCCACGTCGATCCGCAGGATCTTGCCCAGGCGGCTGCTCATGCGTTGGCCGTGGTCCTGCGGGTCGCCGCCGCTGCCCCCGTCGCCCAAGGAAACGTAGAGATGGCCATCGGGGCCGAAGGCGAGGTCGCCGCCGTTGTGGTTGGTGAACGGCTGGGTCACGGTGAACAGTTCCACGGCCGAGGCGGGATCGGCGGCGTTGGGGTCGCCCTCGGACACCGTGTAGCGGGCCACGCGGGAAAAGCCCGCGCTGGAGCCGGCCGTGTAGTACACGAAGAAGTGGCCGTTGTCGGCATAGTCCGGGTCGAAGGCCAGGCCCAGCAGGCCCTGTTCGTTGCTGCCGCTGTTCACGTTGATGGTGAGGAAGGCGCCGGGCAGCAGCTGGCCGTCCCCGTCGATGATGCGCACGGTGCCGTTGCGCTGCACCACGAACAGCCGATCATCGCCGGCATGGGTGATGTCGGTGATGTTGGGCAGGCCGGTGACGTACTGCTGCAGCTGCACCTTCACGGGGCTGGGCGTTTGGGCGCCGGCACAGGCGGTGAACAGGGCGGCGACGGCAAGGGGGATGCTGCGTAGGGTCATGGGCGGTGGGTCGGGGGTCGGTCCAAAGCTATGGCTTGGCGACCCCCGACCCGCCCGGAACTTCGCGGGAGCTTTTTCCCGTGAAGGTCACTCCATGATCACCAGCCGTTCCACGTGACGCTGGTCCCCGGCGGTGACGATGACCACGTAGGTGCCGGCCTTCAGGGCGCCGCCGAGGTCCAGCTGCAGGGCGCCTTGCCGAGCCTGCACTTCTTGCCCCGCCACGCGCTTGCCACTGAGGTCATGCACGTCCACGGCGAACGTGCGCACGTCCTGCGCCAGGCCGGCCACTTCCATCCACAGCTGGCCGCCGTTGTTCGGGTTGGGCCACAGCACCACGCCGGTCTGTCCGAGCCCAGCGAAGTTCTCCCCGCCCGGTGCGGCGCCCGGGGCGATGGTCACGTCGCAGGGCCAGCCCCATGCGCACCAGGTGGCGCCACCGTCCTTGCTGGCCCGCACGCGCACCTGGTAGATGCTGCCGGGGTTCATGGGCGGGGCCACGCTCCAGTTCAGGTGGCGGATAACGGTGTT
This sequence comes from Flavobacteriales bacterium, assembly GCA_034002325.1. GTDB lineage: Bacteria > Bacteroidota > Bacteroidia > Flavobacteriales_F > PHOS-HE28 > PHOS-HE28. Next base: position 1,798 of record JAVFAQ010000005.1, read on the forward strand.
GCTCTGCACGGTCGCCGCGTAGCCTTCACCGGGGTTGGTGAACTCGAACTCGTACTTGTTGGCGCCGGCCACCGAACGGGCATACACGCGGTTGGCCGGGCTGTTGGGCCCGCCGAACACGCGGGTGGCGCCGCAGCTGAAGTTGGGATGGCCCGGGATGTCGTTCAGGCTGGTGGGCGGGCAGGCGTTCAGCACGGGGTCCAGCGTCACCCGGCAGGCGGGGCCGTAGGGCAGCTCCGTGCCGTCGATCACGCCGCGGATGCGAACGTTGTACAGCACGTTGTCCTGGAGGTGGTTCGCCACCGCCCAGTTGTTGAGCTTGATGTGGCAGGCGCGCGCCGCGTTGTTCGGCCCGAAGCCGTCGCTGGTGGCGTGGTTGCGGAACTTGCGGAAACTGAGGCCGCCGTTGGGGTCGAAGAACCAGAACTCGTAGCCGCTGGTGGCGTTGGTGATGCCGAACTCGGCGCTCACCGCCGGGTTCACCGTGGCCACCAGGTAATTGCCGCTCTCCCACCAGTAGCGGTCGCAGCTGGTGAAGATGGGCCGGTCGACGCCCATGGGCAGGCAGAAGCCCTCGCCGTTGGCCAGGCTGCTCTCGCTGCCGTCGGTGAAGTTGCCGCGGTCGTCGATGATCCGGTCGCCATCGGCCGTGCGCAGCACATAGCCGCCGCCGGCGATGCCGTCACCGCCGGCATCGGTCACCACCAGGCGGAAGCAGCCATCGGGCAGGCAGCAGGGGAAGGTGACGGCCTGGGCGTTGTTCGGCATGCCGCTGCCGCTGCACAGCGCCGTGCCGCCCTCCAGGGGTTCGATGCTCCAGGCGATCTCCGCCGCGTTGCCATCGGTGTTGAACTCGATCACCAGGTCGGTGGTGCACGAGGGCCCTGCCGGGGTGCCCACCAGGCGCACATCATCAATGGAGAAGCCGGGATCCTGCGCGGCCGATCCGGAGTTGACGAAGCGGAAGCCGAAGCGCAGGGTGGCCTGGCCATCGAAGGCGGGCAGCGCGATGCTCTGCTGGGTCCAGCTGCCCTGTGCCCGGTACTGCCCCGAGGCGGGCGAGGCGGTGACGAGCTGGGTCCACGTGCCCCCGGCATCGGTGCTGTAGTACACCTCGCCGTAGTTGTTGGGCCCGCCCTGGCACAGCCACCAGAAGGAGAAGGCAACGTCCTCCATGCCGATCGTGCTCACGTCGGCGCTCATGCGGGCGAAGGTGATATCGCCCGGCGCCTGGAAATTGCTGTTGAGTATACCGAGGGTCTCGGCCAAGTTGCTCAGCACATGCAGGTAGTTCCCGTTCGGCGAAGTGATGCCCGCCGGTTGCGCCGGCGTATTGGGGATTAATCCGAAGAGGCCGCCAGCGTATGCGTTGTTCACCACCCACTTGTTGTTGGTGGAGTTGGTCACGGAGTTCATGTCCGTGGTGTTGAGCGTGAAACTGTGGCCGCCCTCGAAGTCTTCATCGAAGAGCACGGTCTGGGCCTGGGCGCCGGAAGCGAACAGGGCCATGGCAAGCAGTACGGGGGTGGGTCTTGGGGTCATGGGCAATGGGTTTGGGTAGGAGGAACAGGCAATATAGCGGACTTCGGGACAATGGCGCAATGACGATCGGTGGTGGTGCGGCAGCGGGCATCGTGCGGGCATCCCCGGGCGGTGCGCACGCGGCGTGGGCGGCCGGCGGCTACTTTTGCCGCCCCGCAATGCGAAGGCCATGGGCTTGAAGGAAGAGATCGCACGCCGGCGCACGTTCGCCATCATCAGCCACCCCGACGCGGGCAAGACCACCCTCACCGAGAAGTTCCTGCTCTACGGCGGCGCCATCCACACCGCCGGCGCGGTCAAGAGCAACAAGATCCGCCGGGGCGCCACCAGTGATTTCATGGACATCGAGCGGCAGCGCGGCATTTCGGTCACCACTTCGGTGATGACCTTCGCGTACGCCGGCAAGCTCATCAACCTGCTGGACACGCCCGGCCACCGCGATTTCGCCGAGGACACCTACCGCACCCTCACCGCGGTGGACAGCGTGGTGCTGGTGGTGGACTGCGTGAAGGGCGTGGAGGCCCAGACCGAGCGCCTCATGGAGGTGTGCCGCATGCGCGATACGCCCGTGATCGTCTTCATCAACAAGCTGGACCTCGAGGGCCAGGACCCCTTCAGCCTGCTGGACGAGCTGGAGGAGAAGCTCAGCATCCGGGTGCGGCCCATGAGCTGGCCCATCGGCATCGGCGCCACCTTCAAGGGGGTGTACGACATGCACGGCCGCGGCCTGCGCCTGTTCGACCCCGGCAAGACCCGCGTGGAGGACAGCAGCGTGGAGGTGAGCGACCTGGCCGACCCCGCGCTGGAGAAGGCCCTGGGCAGCGATGCCGCCGCGGTGCTGCGCGAGGAGGTGGACCTGGTGCAGGGCGTGTACGACCCGCTGGACCCCGCCGCCTACCGCGCCGGCCGCGTGGCACCGGTGTTCTTCGGCAGCGCCTACAACAACTTCGGCGTGAAGGAGCTCCTGGGGGCCTTCACCGAGCTGGCCCCGCCGCCCGGCCCCCGCCCCACCGACCAGGGCATGGTGGCGCCCGACGATCCCGCCTTCAGCGGCTTCGTCTTCAAGGTCCATGCGAACCTGGACCCCAACCACCGCGACCGCATCGCCTTCCTGCGCGTGTGCTCCGGGCAGTTCAAGCGCAACACCTACTACCACCACGTGCGCACGGGCAAGCCGATACGCTTCGCCAACCCCACCACCTTCCTGGCCGCCGCCAAACAAGTGGTGGACGAGGCGTGGCCCGGCGACGTGATCGGCCTGTTCGACACCGGCACCTTCAAGATCGGCGACACCGTGACCCAGGGGGCCGATTTCCGGTTCCGCGGCATGCCCGCCTTCTCGCCGGAGCTCTTCCGCGAACTGGTGAACGACGACCCGATGAAGGCCAAGCAGCTGGACAAGGGGATCCGCCAGCTCACCGACGAGGGCGTGGCGCAGCTCTTCACCCAGCAGCCCGGCAACAAGAAGATCGTGGGCTGCGTGGGCGAGCTGCAGTTCGAGGTGATCGCCTACCGCCTGGAGCACGAGTACGGCGCCAAGTGCTCGTTCCGCACCATCGCCGCGCACAAGGCCTGCTGGATGACCACCACCGACCCCGACGCGCTGGACCGCTTCGTGCGCGTGAAGGCCCAGCAGATCGTGCAGGACAAGGACGGCAACCCGGTGTTCATCGCCCCCAGCGCCTACATGCTGGACCTGGAGCGGCGCAACAACCCGGCGATCGAGTTCCACACCACCAGCGAGTTCAAGACGGCCGAGGCCCCGTGAGCCGGCATGGACCTTGCAGGGCGGCGCTACTTTTGCCCCCATGCTGCGAACCGTGCTCCCCGCCCTGCTCCTGCTCACCGGCACCCTGCCTACCGGACAGGCAGGCGCGCTGGCCGCACAGGGCCCCGTCCCTGCCCGCACCATCGAAGTGCGCATCGAAGGCCTCTCGAACGACACCGTGTACCTGGCCAACTACTACGGTAACAAGCTCTACTACGCCGATACCGCCGTGGCCGACGCCCGGGGCACCGCCGTCTTCCGCAGCGCCGAGGGCCACACCCCGGGGGTGTACGCCGTGGTGGCGCCCGGCCCGAAGTACTTCGAAGTGGTGGTGAACGAGCCGACCATCGTGCTCCAGACCAAGGCCGACGACCTCATGGGCGGGCTGCGGGCGGTGGACTCCGACGAGAACCGCGTGTTCCTGGAGTACATCCGCTTCCTCAATGCGCGCAAGGCCGATGGGGATGCCCTGCGGTCCCGTTCCGAAACCACCGCCGACCCCATCGCCAAGGCCGCGATCAAGCGGCAGATGCTGGAGCTGGACAGCACCGTGAAGGCCTACCAGCGCGACCTGGTGGCCGCCCACAAGGGCATGCTCGCCGCCGCGCTGGTACACATGGGCACGGCCGTGGAACGCGACCCCGTGATGAAGGCCGACGGCACCATGGACAGCGCCGCCACCTACTACGACCACCGCGCCCACTACTGGGACCACTTCGACCTGGGCGACCCGCGGATCGTGCGCGTGCCCGTGTTCGCCAACAAGCTGGAGGAGTACATGAAGCGTTTCCCCCAGTTCCCGGACACGATCAACCGGGCCGCCGACGAGCTGATCGCCCGCATCACCGACGATGAGGTGTTCAAGTACGTGGTGCATACCTGGACGCACACGTACGAGACCAGCGACATCATGGGCATGGACGCCGTGTTCGTCCACATGGCGCAGAACTACTACTGCCCCGCGCCGGGCCGGGCCAGCCGCACGCCCTGGATGGACGATGAGAAGCTGGGCAAGCTGTGCGAGCGCGCCCGCAAGATGGCCCCGCTCACCATCGGGTCGCCGGCGGCGAACCTGATCCTGCCGGACACCACCGAGCAGCGCTGGGTGAACATGCACGCCCTGCCGCAGGAGTACATCGTGCTGGTGTTCTGGGACCCCCACTGCGGGGTGTGCAAGAAGGAGCTGCCGGCCCTGTACACGGTGTATGGCGCTAGCCTCAAGGGCATGGACGTGGAAGTGGTGGCCGTGGCCAAGGCGGTGGAGGAGAGCCTGATGCGCGACTGGAAGAAGTTCATCCGCGAGAACGGCCTGGACTGGGTGAACATGGGCCTGACCAAGACCGTGTACGAAGAGGCCCGCACGGACGCCACCAAGTTCATCCCGCGCCACACCACGTTGGAAAGCCTCAACTACGCGGACACGTACGACGTGTACAGCACGCCCAAGGTGTTCCTGCTGGACGGCGAGCGGAGGATCGTGGGCAAGCAGCTCACCCCGGAACAAATGGTGGACCTGGTGCAGCGGCTCCAGGACGCCAAGGCGCGGAAGTAAGGCCGGCGATCACCGGTCGGTCTCGCGGCCCCAGACGGCCTCGGAGATGCTGTGGCCGTTCTTGAAGTAGAAGATGCCCCACTTGGCGATGACCTTGCTGTACTCGTCGGCCCGGTCACCATCGACCACCACCCGGCGGATGATCACCTTGTTGCCCTCGGTGTAGCTCTCCTCGGTGACGCCCTGCGGGTACTCGCTGGCCAGCTTGGACCGGTTCGTCTCGGCGAAGCCGCGGGTGCTCCCCCCGGCGGCGTCGTTGCGCACGGCCTCCAGGGCCCGGTTCTGCTGGCCGGTGGCGTAGCCGGCCTCGCGCACCTGGCGGGCGCGCTTCTGGGCGTCCACCAGCGCGGCGTTCGCCTCGATGCGGGCGTCGCCACGCTCCTGCATGCGGCGCTGGGCCTCGGCGACGGACTCCACGGTGGCGTGCTCCCGGGCGCTGCGCTCGCGGCCGGCGGCATCGCGGTCGCCCTGCGCGGTGGCGTGGGCCCGGGCATCGTCCGCAGCCTGGGCGCTGCGCTGGGCATGCCGCTCGTCCCAGGTCTGCACGGTGGCGGCCACTGCGTCCTGCCGGTCCAACGTGCGCTGATGCCCGGCCTGCTGCTCGCTGCGTGCGCGGGCCCGGCGCTCGGCCTCGGCACGGGCCAGGGCATCGCGGAAGACATCGAGCTCGTCCGTATTGCGGCGGGCCAGCTCGTCATCGCCCGCGTACAGGCCGGCACCGGGTTCGGTCAGCCGGCGGTTGCGCTCCAGCTCCCCCATGCGGCGCTCCTCGGCCTGCTCCTCCTGGGCCGCCTCGGCCAGGGCCAGGTCGGTGCGGAGCTTGCGGATGCGGTCGTACTTCTCGTTCTCCTCGCGTTCGCGGGCGGCCCGCATGAACTGCTCGGCCTCCTGCTCCTTGCGGGTATCGATGGTGGTGCTGGCGGCGGCCATCGCGGCCCGGGCCGCCTCCTCGGCGCGCTGGGCGGCGAGCGCCTCCTCCTGCCGTTGGCGCTCCAGGTCGGCCAGGATCTTGTCGATCTGCTCGATCTTGGAGATCGGGTAGCTGTCCTCGGGGCGCATGTCCGCCGCCTGGCCATAGAGGCCGCGGGCCTCATCGTATTCCATCGCGGCCAACGCGGCGTCGGCCTCGATCAGGCGCTCGCGGTACTGTTGTTCGCGGGCGCGCTCCTCCTCGCGCAGGCGGGCCTGCTCGTCCTGGGCGGCGCGCAGGGCGTCGGCCTCCTCCTGCTCACGGCGCAGGCGCTCCTGTTCCAGGCGGGCCCGCTCCTCGGCCAGGGCATCGGCGGCAAGGCGATCTTGGGCGCGCCGCTCGAGCTCGGCGTCGATGGCGGCGATGCGCTCGGCGGGATGCGCCTGGTCCGGCTTCATCCCCAGGGCGTCGGTGTAGCGTTCCCGGGCCTGCTCCAGCTCGTCCGCGGCGTAGGCGACGTCGGCGGTGGCGACCAGTTCGGCGTAGGCTTGCTCGAAGGCCTCGGCATCGGCCAGGCGCTGGCGTTCGAGCTCGGCGAGCCGCTCGGCCTCGGCGGCCACGGCGGCCAGGCTGTCGGCCAGGGCCTGTTCGCGCAGGCGCTCGGCCTCGGCGGCCACGGCCAGGCTGTCGGCCTCGGCACGGCGGGCCAGTTCGGCATCGATGGCGGCGATGCGGTCGGCGGGATGCGGCTCATCGGCCTTGATGGCCAGGGCCTCGACATAGGTGCCGCGCGCCTGGGCCAGCTGGTCGTCGTCGTATTGCGCATCGGCCGTGGCGACCAGGTCGGCGTAGCGCTGGTCCCGCTCCTGGCGCTCGCGTTCCAGGCGCTCCTGTTCGGCCTGCGCCCGGGCCTCCGCATCGAGCAGGCCCTCGATCTCGGCGATGCGCTGGCTCGGGTGGGCCTCGGCCGGTTTGAGCTGCCGGGCGTCCGTGTAATCGTTGAGCGCGGCGGACCACTCCTGGTCGGCGAAGGCCTTGTCGGCGGTGGCGATCAGCGCGGCATAGCGCTCATCGAGCTCCTGCTGCTTGCGCAGCTCCTCGGCCACGCGGGCCTCCTCCTCCAGGGCACGGTCGATGGCGCGGAGCCGCTCCGTCGGATAGGTCTCGGACGGCTTCAGGTCCGCCGCCTCGGTGTAGGCCGCGCGGGCCTGGTCCCATTGCTTCCCGTCGAAGGCCACGTCGGCCCGGGCGATGGCCGCGTCGTAGGCCGCCTGCTGTTCGCGCTCCTGCTTTTCCCGCTCGGCCTGGTCGGCCTCCTCCTGGCGCTTCTGCTCGATGGCGGCCAATTGGTCCGGGGGATATTTCTCGGACGGTTTCATGCCGGCGGCCTTGGTATAGTGGCCCACCGCCTCGTCCCATCGGCGCGCGTTGAAGGCCAGGTCGCCCTGGGCGATGGCCCCGTCGTAGGCGGCCTGCTGTTCGCGTTCCTGCTTCTCCCGCTCGGCCTGCTCGGCTTGCTCCTGGCGCTTCTGGGCGATGGCGGCCAGCTGGTCCGGGGGATATTTCTCGGACGGCTTGAGGGCGGCGGCCTGGGTGTAATGCCCCTCGGCGCGGTCCCAGTCCTGGGCATCGAAGGCCTTGTCGCCGGCGGTGATGGCGGCATCGTAGGCCGCCTGCTGTTCGCGTTCCTGGCGGTCCTTCTCGGCCTGCTCGGCTTCCTCCTGCTTCTTCCTCACGATCAGGGCCAGCTGGTCCTTGGGGTATTTCTCACCGGCCTTGAGCCCGCTGGCCTCGGTATAGTGGCCGGTGGCCTCGTCCCAGCGCTGGGCGTCGAAGGCCTTGTCGGCCGCCGAGATGGCCGCGTCGTACTTGTCCTGGAGCTCCTTGGCGAGGCGTTCCTCCTCGGCCTTCTTGGCCTGCTCGGCCAGCAGCCGATCGATCTCCTTGATGCGGGCGGTGGGATGGGGCGCCTCGTCCTTCACCTTCAGGGCCTCGGTGTACTTCTCGCGGGCGGGTGCCAGGTCGTTCTTGTTGAACAGGGCATCGGCGTCCTTGATCAGGTCCGCGTAGCGCCCCTCGCGGTTCTTCTCGGCCTCGGCCTGCTCCAGGCGCATGCGGGCATCGCTGAGCTTGGCGTTGGCCACGGCATCATCGGGCTTGATGCCCACCGCCCCGGTGAAGGCCCCGACCGCTTTGGCGTAGTCCGAGGCGCTCATCGCGGCGTCGCCCTGCTTCATCAGCTTGGCGAACTCGGCCTCGGCGCCGGCCTCGGCCTTCTGCCGGTCGGCGTATTCCTTCATCAGGCGGTTGACCTCGTTGCGGATCTGCTCGGTGTAGGCCAGGTCCCAGGTCACCTCGGCCTTCGCCATGTCGTACTTGGCCTTGCCGATGGGTTGCTGCAGCACGCTGAAGTCCACCCCGGGCATGTCGTTGAACAAGGTCATCTCCAGGTTGAACCCGTGCCCGCCCAGCCGCTCCTCCTCGGGCACGTTGCGCGTGTCCATGGCGATGATCTTGGACACCATGCCGGGGCGGCTGTAGATCAGCTTGTAATCCGCCCCGTAGTCCAGGTTCAGCTCGTACTTGCCGCTGCCGCTGGCCCGCACCTCAGTGAGCAGGCCGCCGTCCTTGTACACCGTGACGGTCACGTTGTCCAGCTTCTTCGAGGAGAAATAGTCCTTCACCGTACCGAAGATGTAGACCACGTCCTGGGCGCCTGCGGGCACGGCCAGGCCCAGCAGCGCCACCGCCAACGCATGGCGCCATGCCCTGCTCTTCCGCACCAAGCTGAGGATGTGGCCCATTGAACGCCGCAAAATACGACATCTTTGGCAGCCCGCCCCAAGCCCCCGCGCCATGCTGAGCATCTGGGAAACCCGCCACTTCCACCGCCCGGTGGACCTGGCCGTGGTGGGCGGCGGGATCGTGGGGCTGTTCACCGCGCTGTTCCATAAACGTGCGCGCCCAGTGGACCATGTGGTGGTGCTCGAGCGCGGCGGCTTCCCGGCGGGGGCCAGCGTGAAGAACGCCGGGTTCGCCTGCTTCGGCAGCCCCAGCGAGATCCTGGCGGACATGGACGCCGAAGGCGCGGACGCGGCCCTGGGCCGGGTGGAGGAGCGGTGGAAGGGCCTGCGGGAACTGCGCGCCGAGCTGGGCGATGCGGCCATCGGCTACGCGGGCTGCGGCGCCCACGAGCTGTTCCCCCACGGCGACGCCCTGTACGCCCGCACGGCCGAACGGCTGGACGCCCTGAACCAGGTGTTGCGGCCGATCTTCGGCACAACGGTGTTCAGCTGGCGCAACGACCTGATCGGCGCCATGGGGCTGCGCACCGGGCATCTGGCCTGGGCCGGGCTGGAAGGCACGGTGGACAGCGGCCGGCTGGTGCTGGCCCTGCTGCACAAGGCCCGCTCCGCCGGGGTGGAGGTGCGCACCGGCACCGAGGTGCGCGCGATCGAGGAGAATGCCGCCCGGGCGGCCCTGGACACCGACCACGGGCGCCTGGAGGCGGCCCAGGTGCTGGTGGCCACCAACGGCTTCGTGCGCCAGTTGCTGCCCCAGGCCGATGTGATGCCCGCACGGGGCCAGGTGGTGCTCACCACGCCGGTGCCGGGCCTGCGCCTGCACGGGATCTTCCATCTGGACGAGGGCTACTACTACTTCCGGCACCTGGGCGACCGGGTGCTGCTGGGCGGCGGGCGCCAACTGGACAAGGCGGCGGAGACCACGTGGGAGGACGCCACCACCCCGCTGGTGCAGCACGCGTTGGAGAACCTGCTGAAGGAGACGATCCTGCCCGGTGTGCCGTTCACCATCGCCCAGCGGTGGACCGGCGTGATGGGGTTCCGCACCCGGAGCAAGTCACCGTGGGTGGAACGGCTCACGGACCGCACCGCAGTGGCCGCCGGGCTGGGCGGGATCGGTGTGGCGATCGGGATCCGTACCGGGCGGCGGGCGGCGGCGCTCACCACCGGCCGGCCTTGAACGACGAAGGCCCCGGGGGGACCGGGGCCTTGCGGAGCGTAGCGCGGGAGAGACTTGAACTCTCGACCTCAGGATTATGAATCCTGCGCTCTAACCAGCTGAGCTACCGCGCCATACGTCGGCCACCGGGGCCGAGCGGGCGGCAAATATAGACTTCCCGGGGCAGTGCGGCACGCCGCCGCCCGTGCCGCCGCCCGGCCGTGGCCACTTGCACGGCCCGTGGATATTTCTACCTTAGCCGCCTACCCTTTTTCCCCCCTGGCCCGTACGGAACATGGCGAAAACAAAGACCCGCGCAAAGGCGACTTCCAAGAAACCGGCCGTTCGGACGGCCACTTCAAGGAAGAAGACGGCCACCGTGAGCAAAGCGAAAAAGGCAACTCCGGGCCGTACGTCGGCCACATCGAAGCCGCCCGCGAAGAAGGCCGCCGCGCGCAAACCCGCCACCGCCCCGCGCAAGAAAGCGTCCCGGCCGGCCGCGAAGAAGGCGGTGAAGAAGACGACCAGGCCGGCGACGCGGACCGTGGCGAAGAAGGCGGTGAAGAAGACGACCAGGCCGGCGACGCGGACCGTGGCGAAGAAGGCGGTGAAGAAGGCGACCAAGCCGGTGACGCGGACCGTGGCGAAGAAGGCGGTGAAGAAGGCGACCAAGCCGGCGACGCGGACCGTGGCGAAGAAGGCGGTGAAGAAGGCGACCACGCCGGCGACGCGGACCGTGGCGAAGAAGGCGGCGAAGAAGGCGACCACGCCGGTGAGGAAAGTGGCGAAGAAGGCGGTGAAGAAGGCACCCTTGGCGGTGGCGAAGGCCGCGGTGAAAAAGGCAACGAAAAAAGCGGTGAAGAAGACGGTGAAAAAGGGGGCCAGGCCGGTGGCGGCCAAGCCGGTCAGCGCTTCTCCCAAGCCGGTGGCCACGGTGCGGAAACCCCAGGGCGGGAGCACGGCAAAAGGGCGCCCGGGCAAACCGGTAGCCACCGCGGAGAAGGCGGCTGCGAAAAAAACCGCCCCCGCCCGGTCCGCACAGCAGGTGGCGGCCGTGAAAAAGCCCACCGATGCGGTGCGTACGCCGGCAAAGATCGCGGCCCCGCCCGCCCGAACGCCGCAGCCTGCCGCACCGGCAAGCGCCCCGGCCAAGGCCCGCAACGGCGCCCCGGCCAAGGAGCGCGTGCAGCTGGAGTTCCAAGTGCGGGGATCGCCCAACGTGCTGTTCGAGCTGATCAGCACGCCCAGCGGTTTCGCCGAGTGGTATTGCAACGACGTGAACGTGCGGGGCGACCAGTACACCTTCCTGTGGGACGGCGAGGAGGAGGCCACCACGTTGATCGGCCGGCGGCTGGGCGAAGTGGTCCGCTTCCGCCGCAACGAGGACGATGACCAGGCGGCCTACTTCGAGTTCCGCGTGAAGGTGGACCCGATGACCAACGAGGTGGCCCTGATCGTGACGGACCACGCCTGGCCCAATGAAGTGGAGGCCACCCGGGCGCTGTGGAGCTCCCAGGTCGCCGCCCTGCTGCGGGTGCTGGGGGCGTAAGGCGCCGTAACGCGGCCACCACCGATATCCCGGCGATGAAACGGCTTCACCGCATGATCGTACGCGCTTTCGCCGGTCCCCTGCTGGTGACCTTCGCGATCGTGCTGTTCATCCTGGTGATGCAGTTCCTGTGGAAGTACGTGGACGACCTGATGGGCAAGGGCCTGGCATGGCACGTGGTGGCCGAGCTGCTCACCTACGCCACCGCCAGCTTCGTGCCCCTGGCGCTGCCCCTGGCGGTGTTGCTCAGCAGCATCATGACCATGGGCGGCCTGGGCGAGAACTCCGAGCTGGTGCCCATGCGCTCGGCCGGCATGGGCCTGTACCGCATCATCGCCCCGATGGCCATGGCCGTGCTGGCGATCGCGGCGTTCTCCTTCTTCTTCAGCAACAATCTGCTGCCCGTGGCCGAGCTCAAGTTCCGGTCGTTGCTCTGGGACGTGACCCAGAAGAAGCCCGCGATGAACCTCCAGCCGGGGGTCTTCTACAACGGGATCGACGGCTTCAGCATCCGGGTGATGGACAAGGACGCGGAGACCGGGGCGCTGGACGACGTGCTGATCTACGACCACCGCGCGCCCTTCCAGGCCAACCGCACGGTGATCCGCGCGCGCACCGGCACGATGCAACGCAGCACGGACGGGCAGTTCATGGTGCTCACCTTGCACGACGGGCATATCTACGACGAGCATGGCGGGATGGGCGACGAGCCGGGGCGGCATCGGCTGACCGCCGGCACCTTCGCCCGCGATGAGATCCGCTTCGACCTCACGGGCATGGGCCTGGCGCGCACGGACGAGGACCTGTTCAAGGACCACTACAAGATGCTCACCATGGGGCAGCTGCGGGTGTCCATGGACAGCCTGCGGGAGCGGTACGCGGCGCGGCGCACCGAGCAGCTCGCCCACTTGGGCGGCAGCCTGTGGCCCGCCCGGCCGACCCCCATCGCAACGCGCCCGGTGCTGCCGGCGGAGCCCGCCCCCGTGGCCGGGCCGGCCGCGTACGACATGGCGGCCGACCTGGTGCGCAACCAGATCAACTTCCTGGACCGCACCATGGAGGAGCGCCGCGGCCGCCGCGAGCAGATCGACCGGTTCGGGATCGAGATGCACCGCAAGCCCATGCTGGCCTTCACCTGCATCGTGTTCTTCCTGATCGGCGCCCCGCTGGGGGCCATCATCCGTCGCGGCGGCATGGGCCTGCCCACGGTGTTCGCCATCGGCTTCTTCCTGGTGTTCCACATCACCTCCTTCAGCATGGAAAAGCTGGTGGTGGCCGGTGAGCTGGCCCCGTGGCCGGGCATGTGGGTCGGGGTGCTGGCCTTGCTGCCCGTGGGCCTGTTCCTCACCTGGAAGGCGGCCACGGACAGCCCGCTGCTGGACCGCGATGCGTACCATCCCCTCGGGGACCGCCTGCGATCCCTGCTGCGGCGCCGGCGTGCGGGCACTTCCGCCGGATAGCACACGCGCCCTGCCGCACGCAGTTGCGTATAATCGCGGCCGGGACCGGCTGCGGCCCCTGATGAGACCCCGCATGCGGATCCTTCAACTGTGCAACAAACCGCCGTTCCCGCCCTTGGACGGGGGCAGCAAGGCCATGCACAACCTCACCCGCGGGCTGCTCGCCGCCGGCCACCAGGTGAAGGTGCTGTGCATCAGCACCCCCAAGCAGCCCTTCCTGCCCCAGGCCATTCCCCCCGACCTGGCCGAGCGCACCCGCATGGAGGGCGTGTTCGTGGACACCTCGGTGAACCTGGTGGACGCCTTCACCGACCTGGTGACCGCGGACAACTACAACATCAGCCGGTTCTTCTCGCCGGACATGGACATCCGGCTGATCCGGCTGTTGAGCGAGGAGGAATTCGACATCGTGCAGCTCGAGAGCCTGTTCATGACCCCCTACATCCCCACGCTGCGGCGCTACACACGCGCGCGCATCGTGCTGCGCTCGCACAACCTGGAGCATGTGATCCAGGACCGGATCGCCGCCGGGGAGCGCAACATCCTGAAGCGGCCCTACCGCCGCTACCTGGCCAAGCAATTGGAGGAGTACGAGATGGCCGTGCTGGACCGGTTGGACGGGGTGGCGGCGATCAGCCCGGCCGATGCGCACCATTTCGCCGGCCACGGCACCCGCACGCCGATCACCTCGATCCCCTTCGGCGTGGACCCCGCCGAATACCCGCTGCGCGCACGGCGCAAGAGCGGGCCGATGGCCTTCTTCCACCTGGGCAGCATGGACTGGCTGCCCAACGAGGAGGGCGTGCGGTGGCTGCTCAGCGAGGTGTGGCCCGCCGTGGTGAAGGCCCGCCCCGAGGCCCGCCTGCACCTGGCCGGCAACAAGATGCCCGCCGACCTGCTGGCCCTGGAGATGGAGGGCCTGGAGGTGAAGGGGCGGGTGAAGGACGCCGTGAAGTACATGGCGGCCCGGGACGTGATGGTGGTGCCGCTGTTCTCCGCCGGCGGCATGCGCGTGAAGATCATCGAGGGCATGGCGCTGGGCAAGGCTATCATTTCCACCTCGATCGGTGCCGAGGGCATCGACCACAGCGACGGCCAGGACATCCTGATCGGCGACGATGCCGGGCGCTTCGCCGCCGCCATGGTGGGCCTGGTGGACGACCCGGAGCGCGCGCGGGCCATCGGAACGCGGGCCCGCGCCCTGGTGGAGGCCGAATACGCCGACGCCGGGATCGTGCGCCGCCTGGAGCGCTTCTACACGGACCTGCTGAAGGCATGAGGTTGCTGGTGCTGCTGTCCCGGGTGCCCTACCCGCTGGAAAAGGGCGACAAGCTCCGTGCGTACCACTTGATCGCGCGCCTGGCACGCACCCACCAGGTGCATCTGTTCTGCCTGAGCGACGCCCCCATCGACCCCGCGCACATCGACCACTAGCGCCGGTTCTGCAGCAGCATCGAAGTGGTACGCATCCGCCGATGGCGCATCCTGCTCAAATTGGTGCAGGCCGTGTTCTCCCGCCTCCCCTTCCAGGTGGCCTACTTCCACCATCGCCATGCCCAGCGCCGGGTGGACGCCCTGGTGCGCGAGCTGCGGCCCGACCACGTGTTCTGCCAGCTGGTGCGCACCACCGAGTACGTGCGCAAGCACCTGGGCCTGGCCAAGACGCTGGACTACATGGACACCCTGAGCAAGGGCATGGAGCGGCGCACGGAGAACGCCCCCTTCTACCTGCGCCCCTTGTTCGGCGCCGAGACACGCCGCCTGATCCGCTACGAGAACCTGATGTTCGACCAGTTCGACCACAGCACGATCATCAGCGCGCAGGACCAGGCCTACATCTACCACCCCGGCCGCCACCGCATGGTGGTGGTGCCCAACGGGGTTGACACCGCCCACTTCGCGCCCCAGCAGGCCGAAAAGGCGCACGACCTGCTGTTCACCGGCAACATGAACTACCCGCCCAACATCGACAGCGTGCTCTACCTGGTGCGGCGGGTGCTGCCCTTGGTGCGGCGGGAGCGGCCCGCCACCACCTTGTTGATCAGCGGGGTGGACCCCAGCCCGGCCGTGCGCGCCCTGGCCGTCACCGACCCGCTGATCACCGTGACCGGATGGGTGCGCGACATCCGCGTGTCCTACGCCGCTTCCCGCATCTTCGTCGCCCCGATGCAGATCGGCACCGGCCTGCAGAACAAGCTCCTGGAGGCCATGGCGATGGGCATCCCCTGCATCACCTCGGCCCTGGCCAACAACGCCGTGGGCGCCGTGCCCGACCGGTCGATCCTGATCGGCGAGCGGCCCGCGGACTATGCCGCCCACATCCTGCGCCTGCTCGCCGACGCGCCCGCACGCGACCGGCTCGCCGCCGACGGCCTGCGCTTCGTGCAGGACAAGTTCGATTGGGACAAGGCCGCGGCCACCCTCGACGCCTTGGTGCGGAAGGGGCGGCAGGACCCCCCGGCATAGCCACCGGCCGGCTATATTGGTGGCCTCGCTCCCCTTTGCATGCGCTGCACCGACCCCCGGAACCTGATGCGGACCCTGGCCCTGCTGCCACTGCTCATGCTCCCCTT
The DNA here is from genome assembly GCA_034002325.1 of Flavobacteriales bacterium. Classification (GTDB taxonomy): domain Bacteria; phylum Bacteroidota; class Bacteroidia; order Flavobacteriales_F; family PHOS-HE28; genus PHOS-HE28. The sequence continues at coordinate 17,115 of JAVFAQ010000005.1, forward strand.
CGCCCTCCTGGCCCAGTCCCACGTGGTCCGCGGCACGGTGACGGACGCCGCCACCGGCGAGACACTGATCGGCTCGTCGGTGGTGATCAAGGGCACCACCATCGGGGCCACCACCGACATCGACGGGCGCTTCGCGATCGCCGTGAGCGAGCTTCCCCCCTACACCTTGGAGGTGAGCTACATCGGGTATACCACCACCACCATCGACGTGCGCGGCACGGACCAGGAGCTGCGGATCAAGCTCAGCGCGGACCGGGTGCTGCTGAAGGAGGCCGAAGTGATCGGCAGCCGCATCAGCGACAAGCAGAAGCAGGCCCCGCTCACCGTGGAGAGCATGGACGTGATCGCCATCCGCGAGGCGCCCAGCGGCGATTTCTACGAGAGCCTCGGCACGTTGAAGGGCGTGGACATGACCGCCGCCAGCATGGGCTTCAAGGTGATCAACACCCGCGGCTTCAACAGCACCAGCCCGGTGCGGAGCCTGCAACTGATCGACGGGGTGGACAACCAGAGCCCGGGCCTCAACTTCTCGCTGGGCAATTTCCTGGGCGCGAGCGACCTGGACGTGATGAAGGTGGACATCATCGCCGGGGCCAGCACCGCCTTCTACGGGCCGGGCGCCTTCAACGGGGTGATCGACATGACCACCAAGAGCCCGTGGATGTTCCCGGGGTTGAGCGTGAGCGCCAAGGCCGGCGAGCGCAGCCTGCTGGAGGGGGCCGTGCGCTGGGCCCAGGTGTTCAAGGACAAGGCCGGCAAGGACCGCTTCGCATACAAGTTGAACCTCTTCGCCCTCACCGCCGAGGACTGGTACGCCGAGAACCACGATGCCACCAGCAACTCGCCCACCGGCACGGGCAACCCGGGGCGGTACGATGCGGTGAACATCTACGGCGACGAGAACGTGACGGTGAACAACGACTACTGGCGGGACAACGCCGACCGCCGCAGCTACCACGGCCTGGGCGTGTTCCTGCGGCCGGGCTACCGGGAACGCGACCTGGTGGACTACGGCACGGACAACCTGAAGGCGGGCGCATCGGTGCATTACAAGGTCACCGACCGGATCGAGGCGATCGGGGCCACCAGCTACAGCCGCGGCAGCACCGTGTACCAGGGCGACAACCGCTACCGGCTGAAGAACATCCAGTTCTGGCAGCAGCGGCTGGAGCTGCGCGAAGAGGGCAAATGGTCCCTGCGCGGCTACCTCACCAGCGAGGATGCCGGCGACACCTACGACATCTTCACCACCGCGCTGCGCCTGCAGGACGCCAGCTCCCCGGGCGGCACCCGCGACTGGAACGTGGCCTACTTCAACCTGTGGGACAGCTGGATCGGCTCGGCGTTGAACCCCGGGCTGCTGGACGCGACCGTGCCCGAATACCTCACCCCCAGCGAGGCCATCGCACAGGGGTACACCGGGGCGCAGTACGATGCGTACATCCAGCAGTTCGTGGCCGACCACCACGACCTGTACACCATGTACCACCAGATGGTGGCCGACTCGGTGAACAACCTGGACAACGCCTTCCTGGACCCGGCCTACCTGCCCGGCACGGCGCGCTTCGACCAGAAGTTCAACGAGATCGTCGGCAAGCGCTTCACCGACGGCGGATCGCTCTTCTTCGACCGTTCACGGCTGGCGCACGTGATGGGCGAGCATCGCTTCAAGCTGGGCACCGCGCGACCGGCCGATGCGGAGACCGGAGCGGAGGCCCCGCCGGCCGCGGAACTGGTGGTGGGCGGCAACTTCCGCCAGTACATGCCCAACAGCGCGGGCACCATCTTCAAGGACACGGCCGATGTGACGATCCGCAACCGGGAGTTCGGCCTGTTCGCCGGGCTGGAGAAGCATCTCCTGGACCGCAAGCTGAAGGCCACGGCCACGGTGCGCATGGACAAGAACCAGAACTTCAACGCGCTCTTCTCCCCCGCCCTCTCGCTGGTGTACACCCCGCAGGAGCACCGCACCTACCGGCTCTCCTTCAGCAGTGCGGTGCGCAACCCCACATTGGCCGACCAGTACTTCCACTACAACGTGGGGCGGGCGATCCTGCTGGGCAACATCGAAGGGCAGTTCGAGGCCGGGCGCGACAGCCTGATCACCGTGGAGAGCTTCGACGACTACCGCGCATCGCCGAGCCTGGTGCAGGGCATGCAGAAGCTGGCGTACTTCCACATCGACCGCATCCGGCCGGAGCAGGCCCGCACCATCGAACTGGGCTACCGCGGCACGCACTGGGACAAGCTCTACTTCGACGTGAGCGCCTACCACAGCTGGTACACCGATTTCATCGGGTACATGATCGGCATCGACGCGGCGATCGACCCCACCAACGGGTTCCCGGTGGGCGGGCTGCAGGTGTACCGGCTGGCCGCCAACGCCACGAGCCAGGTGCGCACGCAAGGGGTGAACTTCGGGGCCAACTACTACCGCAGCAAGACCACCTTGAGCTTCAACTACAGCTACAACCAATTGGTGAGCGGCGCGGACGACCCGATCATCCCCGCCTTCAACACCCCGCGGAACAAGTTCAACATCGGCATCACGGGCCACGACATGCAGGTGCCCTTCACCGACCGGCCGCACTTCGGCTTCGGGGTGAACTACAAGTACATCGAGGGCTTCACCTTCACGGGCTCGCCGCAGTTCACCGGCCCGATCCGCAGCTACGACATGGTGGACGCCCAGGTGAACGTGAAGTTCCCGGCGCGGCACCTCACCGTGAAGGTGGGCGCGAGCAACCTGCTGGGCATCGTGCCGCTCCTTGACCCGGACGTGGCCGCCGATGACCGCCTGGAACGGGCCTTCGACAACCGGGTGTACATGGTGTACGGCGGCCCGCGCGTGGGCCGGCTGGCCTACGTGCAGCTGATCTATGAGCTCGACAAGCGCAAGTGATGCTTACCTTGGAGCGGACAAACGACCTGTAAAAACCCCATCGCATGAACCTGACACTACGCCCATCCATCGTGCTTTGTGCGCTCGCCTTCGCCGCGCACGGGCACGCGCAACGGTACCTCACCGAGGTCTTCACCGATGCGCAGATCACGATCACCCCCGACGTGGTCTACGGAACGAACATCGACTTCCTCACCTCCACGCTCTCCTCGCCCACCGTGCCGGCCGAGCTGGTGGAGCTGCACACGGCCGTGGCCACCGGCCAGCCGATCCCCGATGCGTACTTCAACCCCGCCGACGGCAGCACCTCGGTGAAGGTGACCAACCTGATGATGGACGTGTACCAGCCGGACCAGGCCATCGACGAGGTGGAGGACCGCCCCGTGGTGCTGTACCTGCACACCGGCAACGCCCTGCCGCCGCCCTTGAACGGCAGCCCCAACGGCCGCCGCACGGACAGCACCGCGGTGGAGATCTGCAAGCGGATGGCGCGGCGCGGCTACGTGGCCATCAGCATGAGCTACCGCCTGGGCTGGAACCCCCTGGCCCCCACCGAGCAGGAGCGCCGCGGGCAGCTGCTCAACGCCATCTACCGCGCCATCCACGACACGCGCCACTGCATCCGGGGCCTGAAGGCCGGCGCCGGCCAGGGTGACAACCCCTACGGCATCTGCGGCGACCGGATCATCGTCCTGGGCGAGGGCACCGGCGGCTACATCGCCCTGGCCAACGCCACGCTGGACGACCCCGCCGAGCTCTTCATCGAGAAGTTCCGCCCCGACCCCTTCGACCCGAACGTGAGCTACGTGGACACCCTGATGGTGGGCAACCTCGCCGGCTTCGGCGGCCAGCTCAACCTGTACCAGCCCAATGGCTGGGACCATGAGAGCCAGTTCTGCGTGAACCTGGGCGGCGCCCTGGCCGATGAAAGCTGGCTGGCCGACGGCGACGCGCCCATGGTGGCCTTCCACGCCGTGTTCGACCCCTTCGCCCCCTTCACCGAGGGCATCGTGATCGTGCCCACCACCGGCGGCCCCGTGGTGCCCGTACACGGATCCAACCACTTCATGCAGCTGGTGAACGACTTCGGCAACAACGCCGCCTTCGCCAACATGCCCGATGGCGACCCCTTCACCGACCGGGCGCGTGACCTCTACGGCTCCACCCAGACCCATGGTGCGGTGGACGTGACGATCAATACCGGCGTGGAGGGCCTCTTCCCCGTGGTGCGCCCGCAGTGGGACCCGCCCTTCGGTGAGGAATCCAGCCCGTGGCAATTCTGGGACCCCCTGCATCCGCTGGCCACCGCCGTGGTGTCGCCCGGCCCGCCCCCGGTCACCGCCCACATGGCCTCTTCCATGAGCAACCCGGACATGAGCCCGACGAAGGCCCGCGCCTACATCGACTCGATCATGGGCTACCTCAACCCGCGCATCCATGCCGCGCTGCAGCTGGACGCCGCGTGCTCCTTCGTGGGCATCGATGAGCCCGCCCATATCGCCGCCGGGGTGGACCTCTGGCCCAACCCCGCCAGCGACGTGGTGACGATCACCAGCCACAACGCCCCCATCGCCCGCTACGAGCTGCTGGACATCAACGGCCGCCTGCTGCGCGCCAGCACCGCAGGCCGCGACCGCGTGGAGCTGCACCGCAACGGCCTGGCGCCGGGCGTGTACTTCGTGAAGCTCCATTTCGCCGACGGCACCGTGACGCGCAAATTGGTCATGGACTGAGGCCATCGCCGACCGCACATCCGAAAGGGGCCGCCACCGCGCGGCCCCTTTTCTTTGCACCCATGGAGCGCATCACCGAGCAGCCCTCGCACCACGACCATCTGGAGCGCATGGGCACGGCCGAGCTGTTGCGGCGCATCAACGCCGAGGACCGCCTGGTGCCCGGGGCCGTGGGCCGTGCGCTGCCCGCGATCGAAGCGCTGGTGGACGCAATCGTGGAACGCATGCGACGCGGCGGGCGCCTGTTCTACATCGGCGCCGGCACCAGCGGCCGCTTAGGCATATTGGACGCCAGCGAATGCCCGCCCACCTTCGGTGTGCCGCACGGGCTGGTGACGGGCCTGATCGCCGGGGGCGACAGCGCCATACGCCGGGCCGTGGAGTTCGCCGAGGATGACCGCGACCAGGGGTGGAAGGACCTGCAGGAACACGCCATCGGTGCGGACGACACGGTGATCGGCATCGCGGCCAGCGGAACCACGCCCTACGTGACCGGGACCCTGGAGCGGTGCAACGCCGAGGGCGTCCTCACCGGCGGCATCACCTGCAACCCCGGCAGCCCGGTGGCCACCATCGCGCAGCACCCGATCGTGGTGGCGGTGGGGCCCGAGTTCGTCACCGGCAGCACCCGCATGAAGAGCGGCACCGCCCAAAAGCTGGTGTTGAACATGATCAGCACCAGCGTGATGATCAAGCTGGGCCGGGTGCAGGGCAACCGCATGGTGGACATGCAGCTGAGCAACCACAAACTGATCGATCGCGGCACGCGCATGGTGATGGAGGCCCTGGGCGTGGACCATGCCGAGGCCATCGCCTTGCTGAAGGAGCACGGCAGCGTGCGCGGGGCGATCGGACCCGGCGCCACGGGCTGATCTTTGTGCCGATGCACGACATCGAGCCCTACTGGAACTGGCGGCACCGCTACACGGCCGAGGAGGACGAGCGCTCACCCTTCTTCGGCGATGAGCACAGCGAGTTCGAGTTCACCCATGCGGTGTACGACCACTTGATCCACCCGCAGTGGGACAGCATGGGCAGCGGCACGCTCTACCTGAAGGTGATCTATGCCGACTACGACGAGGGCTTCGCCGTGGTGGAGCTGATCGGTGAATGGAACGACCTGCTGCACAACGACATCATGGCCTTCAAGCGCAACGTGGCCGAGGACATGATGGCCCAGGGCATCCACAAGTTCATCCTGATCGGCGAGAACGTGCTGAACTTCCACAGCGGCGACGACGAGTATTACAGCGAGTGGTTCGAGGAGGTGAGCGACGCGGACGGATGGGTGGCGCTGGTGAACTTCCGCGCCCACGTGCTGGATGACATGCAGGCGGCGAACATCGACCAGTACGTGCTGCTGGGCGGCCGGCTCAACGCCATGCCCTGGCGCACCGTGGCCCCGGAGACCCTGCTGGAACAAGTGGAGTCGCTGGTGATGCGCCGCTTAGGCTGAGGGGGGCCACCCGGCCCGGTGCCGCAGCAGGCGCCACACGGCCCGGTCCAGCGGCAGGGAGAACGCATCCTCCGGCGTGCCGGCCAGGGGCAGCCAGCGGAACACCTGATCGGCGCCCGGCCCGCCACCGAACGGGGCGCGCACCACGGGGATCGCCTCGGGCCGCGCCGTGCGGAAGGTGAAGTACACCGCCACCACCTGCACCGGGTCGGTGTGGAAGGCGCTGCGCTGGAACACCTCGGTGGTGTGGAAGTGGCGCACGTCCAGGGCCTCCACGCCGACCTCCTCGCGCACCTCGCGCACCAGGCAGTCACGCAGCCCCTCGCCGTACTCCAGCGCGCCGCCGGGGAACTTGGTGATGGCCCGCCCCTGCACATGCTCATCGGACACCAGCACCGCCCCTTCGTGGAGCAGCAGCCCGTATGCCCGTATGGTGAAGCGGGGCGTGTTCATGCGGGTCGTGCGGCGCGGAGCATCTCGCGTTTGCCGGGCGGCCCGGGCAGGCGCTCCACCACGAGGCCGGCCGCCTGCATGGCGCGGCGCACGGCCCCTTTGGCGCAGTACGTCACCAGCGTGCCGCCGGGGCGCAGGGCGCGGTGCATGCCGCGGAACACCTCCTCGGTCCACATGTCGGGTTGCTTGTCCGGCGCGAAGGCATCGAAGTACACCACGTCGAACGCCTCCTCGGCCCGGAAGGTCTGCACCATGGCGGCCAGGCGCGTGAAAGTGAGGCCGCCCTCCAACACCTGCGCGTTGCCGGGCGGTGCGGTCATGGCCCGGATGAAGGGCGCGTGCAGGCCGGGCCAGGCGATCGCCGCGCAATGGGCCAGTCGCTCCAAGGTGGCGGCCTCCAGCGGGAAGGGCTCCAGGGCGGTGTAGCGCACGGTGCGGCCGCGCTCCAGGCAATGCACCCAGGTCAGCAGCATGTTCAGCCCGGTGCCCAGCCCCACTTCCAGCACATCGGCATCGGGGAGCCCACGTGCTTCCAGGCCGGCACGGATGAACACGTGCGTGCTCTCGGTGACGGCGCCGTACACACTGTGGTAGGGCTCGTCCACCCGGGCGTGGCGCAGGGTGGGCGACCCATCGGCGGTCACCAGCAGGGTCGGCTCGGGGGCGTGGGGCATGCGGCCTGGACGGACCGCGAAGCTAAGCGGCTCAGGGGCGCACGGGGGTGGCGGTGTCCTCCAGCGGGAAGCTCACCGTGTAGATGTCGTCCTCGCCGAAACCGCCGGGCCGCACCGAGCTGAACCAGCCCGTGGTGCCATCGGCGGAGAGCACGAAGAACAGGTCGTCGTCCGGCGAGTTGATGGGCACGCCCATGTTCTCGGGCTTGCTCCACCGGCCGTCCACCAAGGTGCTGCGGAAGATGTCGTAGCCGCCCATGCTGTCGTGGCCCTTGCTGCTGAAGTAGAGCGTGAGGCCGTCGGTGGTGAGGAACACGCCGTCCTCGTCCTGGTTGGTGTTCACGTCGGGGCCCAGGTTCTCGGCCATGCCCCAGGCGTTGAGGTCGGGGTCCCACCGGCTGCGGAAGATGTCCTGCCCGCCCATGCTCTCGTCGGGGTTGTCGCTGGTGAAGTAGATCCACTGGCCGTCGGCGGTGGTCCAGGCGCTGCCTTCGTGGTGCGGGGTGTTGATGGTGGCGCCCAGGGGCACGGGGGCGTCCCAGCCCTGGCCGTTCCATGCGCTTTGCAGGATGTTGCCCTTGCCCTTGTCGTCACGGTAGATGAGCAGGTTGTTGCCGTCGTGGGCCAGGCACACGGTGGCGTCGTTCCCGGGGGTGTTCATGGGCGCGGGCAGCACTTCGGGGGCCTCCCATCCATCGGTGCCTCGGCGTGCCATGTGGATGTCCTCGAAGTACTCGCGGGTGGCCTTGTTCACGCGGGCGGTGGCGCCGGGCCTGCGGGAGGTGAACCACAGGGCGCTGCCGTCAGCGGCGGGGAGCGCGCCATAGTCGGCGTACATGGAATTGATTCGCTCGCCGGCGTTCTCCACGGTCCATTCGCGCGGGGCGGCGGCCAGGCGCTCGCCGTTGCGGCATTCGGCGATGCGCCGGTTGGCCGTGGCATAGAGGGGGTCGCTTCCGGGTTCGGGCACATACCCGCGCAGGTGCCTCTCGTAGGCCGCGATGGCCTCGTTCCACTGCCCGTGCAGCTGGTGGGCGAAACCGATGAGGTAGTCCAGCGGCGGGTATTCCATGCCGCCCTCGCGTGCCTTGAGCAGGTACGGCAGGGCCTCGTGGCGGAAGGGGCCGTTGATCTGGCAGAGGCCCATCTTCAGGTTCAGCTCGGGGTCGTCGGGGGCCAGTGACAGGGCCTCCTCGTACAGGATGTCCGCATGGACGAAATCCACCATGCCGCCCATCGAGGCCTTGTCCGCCTTCTTGGTCAGCTCCTGCAGCCGCTTGGCCGCATCATCGGCCTGCCCATGGGCGCCGATGACCAAGGCCATGGCCGGAAGCAGTAGAACGGAAGCGAGGAATGCGCGCATGGGGAAGCGATTGGAAGAGATTGGTCCGAAGTTGCGCCCCGTTCTACGCGGGCATGGCCGGATGGTTCCACCGCCGAGCTGATAGCTTTGCCGGCCGCCGGGACGCACCACCCCCGGCGCCCCCGGCCCCATGGCGAAAAAGAACACCCCCCGGAGCATCCTCACGAAGGGCTCGCTGGAATTCCTGGAACAGTACCTGAACAATGCCTCGCCCACCGGTTTCGAGAGCAGCGGCCAGCGCCTGTGGCTGGACTACCTGCGGCCGTACATCGACGACCACTTCACGGACAGCTACGGCACGGCCGTGGGCGTGATCAACCCCGGCGCGAAGTACAAGGTGGTGATCGAGGCGCATGCCGATGAGATCAGCTGGTTCGTGCATTACATCACCAAGGAAGGCTTCATCTACGTGCGGCGCAACGGCGGCAGCGACCATGCGATCGCCCCCAGCAAACGGGTGAACATCCACACGGACAAGGGCATCGTGAAGGCGGTGTTCGGCTGGCCGGCCATCCATGTGCGCACGGGCAAGAACGACCCGGTGCCGGCGGTGGACAACATCTTCCTGGACTGCGGCTGCGCCAGCAAGGAGGAGGTGGAGGCCCTGGGCGTGCACGTGGGCTGCGTGATCACCTACGAGGACGAGTTCATGGTGATGAACGACCGGCACTTCGTGGGGCGCGCCCTGGACAATCGCGTGGGCGGCTTCATGATCGCCGAGGTGGCGCGCCTGCTGAAGGAGCGCAAGGTGAAGCTGCCCTTCGGCCTGTACGTCACCAACAGCGTGCAGGAAGAGGTGGGCCTGCGCGGGGCGGAAATGATCGTGGAGCGCATCCGGCCCGATGTGGCGATCGTGACCGACGTGACGCACGACACGCAGACCCCGTTGATGAGCAAGGTGCACAGCGGCGACATCGCCTGCGGCCTGGGCCCGGTGCTGAGCTACGCGCCGGCGGTCCACAACAATGTGCTGCGCCACATCGTGCGCGCGGCCGAGAAGGAGAAGATCCCCTTCCAGCGCCTGGCCGCGAGCCGCGCCACGGGCACGGACACCGATGCCTTCGCCTACGGTGCCGCCGGCGTGCCCAGCGCCTTGATCAGCCTGCCCCTGCGCTACATGCACACCACGGTGGAGACGGTGCATCGCCTTGACGTGGAGAACGTGGTCCGGCTGATCCTCGCCTCGCTCACCAGCCTCAAGGCGGGCACGGACATGCGCTACATCAAATAGGCCCGGCCATGCGCGCCCGGCTGGACGACAACGCCCGCGAGGCGCTGCAATTCCTGCTCCTGGGCGGGGGCATCATCCTGGCCGGGCGCGGCCTGCACCACTTGCTGGACCTGGCCTGCGCACCGGGCCCCGGCGCCAGCCGGTGGGAGGTGGCCGCCGAGGCCTTCCGCACCGGCTACCTGGTGCCGAAGGGGACCTTGGTGACCGACGGGATGGCCCTGGCCGGGCGGTTGGGCGTGGGCGCCCTGCTCACGGTGCTGGGCGGCTGCGCCATGGCCGCCGCCGGCGCCGGCATGGCGCGCCTGGCCGGGCGGCCCGCCTTCGGCGGTGCCCTGGTGGGCGCCCG